>DASYES010000207.1:0-6554 GCA_036498885.1 Pseudonocardia sp. | reverse complement strand
CGTCGTGGAGGCGGCCGAGCGACTGATCCGGCGAAACGTCGCGCCGGTCGTCTCGGAGTTCTACCGGCAGGCGCACGAACGGCGCGGAACGCACGTGCAGCTCTCGGCCATGGTCACGGCCTTCACCGGTGAGGGGGGCCGGGTTCGCACCGTCGTGCTCGCCGACGGCACCGAGCTGCAGGCGGACGTTGTCGTTGTCGGCATCGGGGTGGTCCCGCGCACGGAGCTTGCCGAGCGGATCGGCCTCGAGTGCGACGGGGGCATCGTCGTCGACGTCCACGCGCGCACCAGCGCGCCCTTCGTCGTCGCGGCGGGCGACTGCACCGCTCGTCCACATCCGCTCACGGGCGAGGGCCGAGTGCGGCTGGAGTCCGTCCAGAACGCGCAGACCCAGGCCGCCGTCGCGGCGGCCACGCTGCTCGGGAACGTCGAGGACCCCCGGAGCGTGCCGTGGTTCTGGTCGAACCAGGGCGATCTGCGCCTGCAGATCGCGGGCCTCTCCTTCGGCTACGACAGCGTCGTGGTCCGCGGCAACCCGGACAGCGAGCGCTTCTCCGTCCTCTACTACGAGGACGACCGGCTGCTGGCGGTCGACGCCGTCAACAGCCCCGTCGACTACATGGTGGTGCGCAAGGCGCTCGACCGCGGCGCCACCATCGACGCCCGCAAGGCGGCAGACGCCGCTACCCCGCTGAAGAGTCTGCTCGACTCCGGCACGGAGGCGGCGGCGTGAGCCCGCGAGGAATCGCATGAACGAACCCAAGCTGCTGACCGTGACCCGCACCCAGGGCAACAACGAAGCCCTCAAGACCGGCGCGGTGACGCCACACGGATTCCGCTTCGCGTTCGAGGAGGTGCCCGTCCTCGTCCACGCGTTCCGGCGGATGGTCCGCGGCCTGGAGTTCGACGTGTGCGAGATGGCACTGACGACCTACCTCGTCGCCAAGGCGCACGGTGTGGCGTTCACCGCGGTGCCCGTGTTCCTGGTGCGGGGCTTCCATCACGGCGCGATCCACCGCAGCACGGCGTCGGACATCCGTACGCCCAAGGACCTCGAAGGACGCAAGGTCGGGGTGAGCCGCGGTTACACCGTCACGACGGGTGTGTGGGCGCGGTCCGTCCTCCAGGACGAGTACGGCGTCGACCTCCGCACGGTGACGTGGGTGCTGTCCGGCGACGAACACGTCGCGCAGTACCGGCCGCCGGGCAACGTGGTGCCCGTCGAGGCGGGAACGACGCTGGACGAGATGCTCGCCCGCGGCGAGCTCGCGGCGGTGATCGGCGCGGGAATCGAGGGCCCCGGCGTCACGCCGTTGATCCCCGACCCGCTGGAAGCGGGCTTCCGGGCGATGCAGGAACGCGGCCTCTACCCGATCAACCACCTCGTCGTGATCAAGGACGAGGTACTCCGGGGACGGCCGGGGGTCGCCACGGAGATCTTCGACGCGTTCGCCCGCGCGAAGCAGCTCTACGTCGAGCGGCTGCGCAGCGGCGCGATCACGAACCCGACGGCGACCGACCGGATGTACGCGCGCGTGATGGAGTCGACGGGTACCGATCCGCTCCCCTACGGGATCGCTCCGAACCGGAAGACGCTGGACGAGTTGCTGTGCAGTGCCGTCGACCAGAAGATCCTGGAACGCCCGCCCGCGATCGAGGAGGTCTTCGCGCAGGACACGCTCGATCTGACCGCATGAGACCGGTGAACGGCTGGACATCGGTGAGGAAGGCAGGGCACATGCGCATCGCGATCACGTCCGACCACAACGGCGTCGCCCTGAAGGGACGCCTCGTCAGCTGGCTCGCCGACCGCGGGCACGACATCGACGACCGGGCCTCGCACGTCAACGACGAGATCGTGGACTACCCGCCGCTGTGCGTGGACGTCTGCCGGCAGGTGGTCGACGGGGCCGCCGACCGGGCCATCGTCCTCGGCGGCAGTGGTCAGGGCGAGGCGATCACCTGCAACAAGATCCGCGGGATCCGCGCCGGCCTCTGCCAGGACCTCTTCAGCACCCGGATCTCCCGCGGCAACAACGACTCCAACGTGCTCGTGATCGGCGCCAAGGTCGTCACACCCGAGCTCGCCGTACAGATCGTCGACACGTGGCTGGAGACGCCCTTCAACGGCGGCGTGCACCAGCGGCGGCTGAACCAGATCGCTGCCGTGGAACAGGGCAGGACGCCGTAGCGGGGCAGGGTCATCCGGCCTCGCCCGCGACGGCCCGCGCGCCGAAGGGCCGGACGGGGTCGGTGCCGTTCCACTCCCTGCTCGCCTGCCGACGCTCGTGCTGGCCGCGGAGGTGGATTCGATCATCCCGCGGGCACACAGCGATGCCTACGCGGCCGCGATCGCGGGAGCCGAACTGCGCGTGGCCGCCGAGTGCGGTCACGCCCTCTACCAGGAGCGTCCCGGCTACGTCGCCGATCTGGTGATCGACTTCTTCAGCGGCACCGCCCGCTGAGGATCCCCAGCCGTCCAATCCGTCGACGACGGCCGGACCGGGGATCCGCGGTCCGGCCCTCGTCGTCTCGGTCAGCTCGCCTTGGGCACGAGGTTCATGTACAGCCAGTCGTGCGCAGGGGCCAGGCCGCCCAGGTAGCGTCCGCAGCCCTCGATCACGCCCGGGGCCGAGGTGATGTGCTGCGTCCCGGCGTGCATGTCGCGGAAGTAGCGCTGCATCACGCCCGCCCGCAGCGCGGTGGTGCCCCCCGCCCGGTAGACGGCGACGCTGATCGCCTCCGCTGCCCACGTGGCGTTGTACAGGGCAAGCCGCAGCAGCGTCTTCTGATCAACGCCGAGCGTGGCGCCGGAGTTGATCGTCTCGCTCGCACCGCGCCACGTCTCGTGGACGAAAGCGCGGGCTGCGTGCCAGCGAGCCTCTGCCTCACCGTATGCGGCCTGGAAGGCCAGGCTGTCCGCCATGGTGCCGGGCCGGCCGGCCTTGGACCGGACCAGCCCCGATAGCTCGTCGAGCATCCGCCGCGAGACCCCCAGCGCCCACGCCGAGTGCCCGATCAGCGCGAAGTGCATGATCCCGAGGGTGAACAGCGAGCCACCGCGCACGGGTGTCTCGGTGGGGCCGGAGTGGGTGAACGCGGCCGGGACGTAGACGTCCTCGATCGTGTAGTCGATGCTGCCGGTGGCCCTGAGGCCCAGCACGTCCCAGTTGTCGATCAACTCGGCCTTCTCGACGGGGAGCACGAAGATCAGCGGCTCACCGGTCTCCTCCACGGTCCCGAGCGTGTGGATCCACTGCGCGTGCTTGATGCCCGACGCGAAGCTCCACGAGCCCGACAGCCGGTACCCGTCACCGTCCCGCACCGCGGTGCCCGGCCGGGTGCCCTGGCCCGCGACCACCGGAAAGCGCGGCCCCCGGAACATCTCCGCCACCGCCACGTCGCCCAGGTAGGCACCGCCGGTACCCGTGGCCAGCGAAGCGGCCATGACGACCCAGCCGGTGGACGGGTCGGCCTCGCTGAGAGCCTGCACGACCTCCAGCGAGGAGACGGGGTCGAGCTCGACGCCGCCGAGCGGCGCCGGAACCCACATACCGAAAAAGCCCTTGTCGTGCAGGGCATCGACCACCGGGTCGGCGAGCTGCCCCGCCGCCTCGTTGGCGGCGCTGTTCTCACGCACCAGCGGCTGGAGCTCACGGGCGGCGGCCACCAGATCGGTGGGCCGGTCGGCGCCGTCGGCACGGCCGAGCACCGAGGATGCTGTCGTCATTGATTGCTCCTCTTCTCAGAGTGGGAACAAAGGGCGACGGTGTGCTCGGCCCGCGTGGCCGTTCTCGGGCCGGCCGTCAGTGCACGACCCGGAGCGCGGCAACCGGGCAGACGGACGCCCCGTGTGCCGCGGCTGACGTGAGCTCCTCCGGTACCTCGTGACCGTCGAAGCGGTGGATGAGCTCCCCTGCCTCGTCGAGCTCGAAGACCTCCGAGGCCTGGCCTGCGCACAGGCCGTGGCCCTCGCAGCGGTCGCGGTCGACGACGATCCGCACCTCAGGCGCCCGTCTCGACCGTCACCGGGAGGGCTCCGAAGGCACGGATCAGGTTGTTGAGGGCGCGCTCGGGCGTGCCGACGTGGAACCGGGTGACGGACCGGGCGAGCGCGGCGAGTAACGACTCGGTCTCCATCCGCGCGAGACCCTGCCCGGCGCAGCCGTGTTCGCCGATCCCGAAACCGAGCTGGTGGACCGCGTCCTTGCGGGTGACGTCGAACTCGTCGGGCCGCTCGAACTTGCGCTCGTCGCGGTTGGCCGACGCGTAGATCACCAGGATGCGCGACCCCGCCCGAATCGGGATGCCGCCGATCTCCGTGTCGTTCTCGGCCAGCCGGCCGAACGCGCGGATCGGCGACTCGAAGCGGACCACCTCGTTGACCGCGTTCGGGATCAGGCCGGGGTCGGATCGGACGAGGTCCCACTGGTCGGGGTGCTGCGCGAACAGCCACACCGCGCTGCCGACGGCACTGATGGTGGTGTCGAGCGAGGGCGCGAGGTAGTCGAGCATCAGCATCATGCACTGCTCGGTGGTGACCTCGCCCTGGTCGCGGGCCTCGAGCACGCCTGCGCCGAGGCTGCCGGGCAGGACGTTGCCAGTGCGGACGATCTCCGCGCCGTAGGCGGCCATCTCGCCGCACTTGGGCATCGCTCGCTGCGCCCGCGCGTTCATCGGCCCGAACGAGTCGAAGTTGGCCCCAGCCCACTCCAGCAGGTGCTCACGACCTTCCTGGGGCCAGCCGATGAAGTCGGGCACGATCGACAGCGGCAGCGCGCGGGCAAGGTCGGAGACGGCGTCGAACGACCCACGCTCCACCAGACAGGCCACCAGCTCGTCGGCCCGTTCCGTGACGAGCTCGCGCATCGGGCGCAGGGCGCGCGGCGTCAGCCGGTGCGCCACCACCTTGCGCAGCTGGGCGTGCAGGTCGCCGTCGCTGGCGAGCGTGCAGCCCAGGATCGCCTGGTTCGCCGGCTCGTTGAGCGCGATCCCGTTGGCCGACCGGAAGGTGTCGCCGTCCATGAGAACGGCCCGCGCCTCGGCATATCGCGCCACCGCGAACGCGCCGTGCTGCTCGAGCCAGACCGCCGGACCCAGCTCGCGCAGCGCCCGGTAGTGCTCGTACGGCTCGAGGAGTACCTGGTCCTCGTAGATGTCCGCTCCGTACGTCGGGGCAGCGGTCGTCGTCATGGTGCGAGGTCCGTCCTTCCGGGCAGCGCCGCAAACCCACAGGGCTTGTCAGTGGACATTTGTCCGCCTCGCGGACGCGATCCGGACGATGCCTGACGGTTCGAACCAATGTCAAGGATCGCTGCACGCGGCGGAGACGTCGGTGGAGCGCCTGCTCGGTGGGCACCTGCCGCTCCTGTTGCGGGCCGCGGCGGACATCAGCGCCGACTACACACGTCTGCCGGGCGCGCCGCAGAAGGTTCCCTCGGCCGCTTCTCGCCCATCCGCGGGCACGGACCTCGCGGAGCTCCGCATCCCGCTCCGCCCGGTCGGGCTGCCAGCGCGCCGTCAGCCCTGATCGTGTCGGCTCTGCAAGGACCCGGTCCAGCTCGTCGACGGGCAGGGCCGCGAGCAGGATCTTGCCGAGCGAGGTCGGCAGCGCCGGAAACCTCGTGCCGATCTGCACCGACAACGCCACGATCTTCGGCACCGCCACCCGCGCCACGTACACGATGTCCGAGCCGTCGAGCTGCGCGATCGAGCACGACTCGTTCGTGCCGGCCACCAGCCGTTCCATGTGCGGGCGGGCGATGTGCCACAAGCCGAGGGAACGGACGTACGCGACGCCCAGCTCCAGCACGCGTGGAGTCAGCTCGAAGCCTGCCTGCCGGACGCGGACGTAACCCAGCTCTTCCAGCGTCAGCAGAATGCGCCGCGCAGTCGGCCGGGCCAGCCCTGTTGCCGTGGCGACCTCCGTGAGCGACATCGCGGACAGCCCAGGCCGGAACGCGGCGATCACGTCGGAGCCCACGAGCCAGCGCCTCGATGAAGTCCGGTCCGGTGCCGGTCCGCGCCATGGGGTGACCCCCAGCTCGACGTGGCGTCGCGCCGGCGTAACCGCCTCCGGCAGGTGGGCATGCCGCCGTACGTCCGGCATACGGACGAACGTCCGTGAATGATCTTGCCGAGTGGGCGGTCAGCCGTCGCGTCGACGATCAGCCAGAAGTACGACCCGCCGCCGTCACGACCGGCCGTTGGACCGATCCGAGCCTGCTCCCCCCGTCACCAGAATGATCACGACGAACAGGCATCGGGCCTGTTCAGAGCGGTGAAGCGAGGTTGAGGGTACTGATGTCCTCCAGGCTGCTGCCCGGATTGTTCGCAGTGTTGGGTGGCGTGCTGCTCGCCGTCGTGCTGCTCGTGCCCTTCGTCTTCCGCAGCTATCGGCGGCGGGGTGAGCTGGGCATCGGCGCGGCACTCCTTGCCTTGGCCTTCCTCGTCTACGGGCTCGCGCTCGTCGCCTACACGCTGTTCCCCGTTCCACAGATCGACGACGCCTGGTGCGTCGCGCACCCGGCGTCGGCCGATCCGCAGTGGGATCC
>DASYES010000206.1:0-1522 GCA_036498885.1 Pseudonocardia sp. | reverse complement strand
GTGCTCGATCGGCGCGCCGCTGCGGCGTTGTCAGCGGCCGAGGTCACGGAGGGTGACACTGCGGACCGGCTGCGGGCCGCGATCGCGGCCGCGCGGGCCGCCCGCACCTGCGCAGGCGACAGGGAGGCGGCCGAGAACGTGCTCGGGCGTGCGCTCGGGACGCTCGACCGGTCGGTGCTGCCGCCTGCGCTGCTCGCGGAGCTGGTCGACGCCGAGCAGCTGCTCGTCCTGGCGCGCCGCGTGCACAACGACGCCGTGCGTGACACCCTCGGGCTACGGTCCCGAAGGCTGGTGCGCTGGCTGCACCTCGCGGGCACCGCCCCGCTGCCGGCCTACTTCGAGATCGCCGACCCCGAGGACGGAGTGACGACCATCGCGCCGCCCGCCGGGCCCGGCTTACCGATCGTTGCACTGACGTACGATCGGGTGTCCGCAGATCGTAGAACTGAGGGGTAGAAGCCGTGTCGTCCGAATCGTCCGAGACCACCACCGGCCCAGCGCTGGGCACCGCACGCGTCAAGCGCGGGATGGCGGAGATGCTCAAGGGCGGCGTGATCATGGACGTGGTCGACGCCGACCAGGCCAAGATCGCCGAGGACGCGGGAGCGGTCGCGGTCATGGCGCTCGAGCGCGTGCCGGCCGACATCCGCGCCCAGGGTGGCGTGGCCCGTATGAGCGACCCCGACATGATCCAGGGGATCATCGACGCCGTCTCCATCCCGGTGATGGCCAAGGCCCGCATCGGCCACTTCGTCGAGGCCCAGGTGCTGCAGTCGCTCGGGGTCGACTACGTCGACGAGTCCGAGGTGCTCACCCCGGCCGACGAGGCCCACCACATCGACAAGTGGGCGTTCACCGTGCCCTTCGTGTGCGGTGCCACCAACCTCGGTGAGGCGCTTCGCCGCATCTCCGAGGGCGCCGCGATGATCCGCTCGAAGGGGGAGGCGGGCACGGGCAACGTCGTCGAGGCCACCCGCCACATGCGGTCGATCCGGGGTGAGATCCGCCGGCTCGCAGGCCTCGACGAGGCCGAGCTCTACGACGCCGCCAAGGAGCTGCGCGCCCCGATCGAACTGGTCACCGAGGTCGCCCGAGCGGGCAAGCTCCCGGTGGTGCTCTTCACCGCGGGCGGTATCGCCACTCCCGCCGACGCCGCGATGATGCGCCAGCTCGGAGCCGAGGGCGTGTTCGTCGGCTCGGGCATCTTCAAGTCCGGCGACCCCGCGCAGCGTGCCACGGCCATCGTCAAGGCCACCACGTTCTTCGACGACCCTGACGTGATCGCCAAGGTCTCCCGGGGCCTCGGTGAGGCCATGGTCGGCATCAACGTAGCCGAACTGCCCGCTGAGCAGCGCTACGCCTCGCGGGGCTGGTAGCCCGTCGCCCTTTGTGGGTGGCACCGCCACCCAGAAGTGCACACTGCTCCGTTTGTCGCCGCCGTGTCACCGGTCACCGTAACCGGGACACGGCGGCGACGACGTTCTGTGCTGAAATCGGCCCCCCGAAGTGGTGGGAACACCCA
>DASYES010000205.1:0-5004 GCA_036498885.1 Pseudonocardia sp. | reverse complement strand
TACGTCCGGATCAACGCGGTGGACACCGAGTGGCACGCCGGCGACCTGGCGGCCGTCGGCAGCACGCCCGGCCTGCGGGGTGTGGTGCTCCCGAAGGCCGACGACCCGGCGAAGATCGCCGCGACGGCGGCTGCTTTGCCGGCCGGTGTCCCCGTGCTGCCGCTGGTGGAGTCCGCGGCGGGGGTGCAGAACGTCGCCGCCGTCGCGGCCGCGCCGCGGGTCGAGGCGCTGATCTTCGGCAGTCTCGACCTCGGCCTGGATCTCGGGATCGACGGCGGGACACCGGCCGGTGACGTGAACCTGCTGTACGCGCGCTCCCGCCTGGTGATCGCATCGCGGGCGGCCGGGATCGCTGCGCCGATCGACGGGGTCACGACCGACGTGGATCACCCCGAATCCGCTGCCGCCGATGCCTCGCTGGTTCGCCACCTGGGCTTCGGCGGGAAGCTGTGCGTCGACCTGCTCCAGATCGCGGAGGTGAACGCGGCGTTCGCTCCGTCCGACGACGAGCTGCGCTGGGCCCGGCGGGTACTCGCGTTGGTGGACGGAGCGGATGGCGAGGTGGTGCTGCGGCTGGACGGTCGGCTGATCGACAAGCCGGTCGTCTCGCGCGCGCAGCGGATCCTGGCCGAAGTCGGACGGTGACGACCCGTCCCTCCCGATTGCGCCGTCGGAGGGGACCTGGCCGCGTCTCGTCGAGTGCGTGGCCCGTACGGGCCGTGGTCAGACCCGCTCGATGATGGTGGCGTTCGCCTGGCCGCCGCCCTCGCACATGGTCTGCAGGCCGTAGCGGCCGCCGGTGCGCTGCAGCTCGTGCACCAGCTTCGTGGCGAGGATGGCGCCGGTGGCGCCGAGCGGGTGCCCGAGCGCGATCGCGCCGCCGTTGACGTTGGTCTTCTCCAGCGACGCTCCGGTCTCGTGCGCCCAGGCCAGTACGACGGGCGCGAACGCCTCGTTGACCTCGAACAGGTCGATGTCGTCGATGCCGAGGCGGGACCGGTTCAACGCGGCCTGGGTGGCGGGGATCGGGCCGGTGAGCATGTAGACCGGGTCGTCGCCGACGACCGTGAGGGTGTGCACCCTGGCCAGCGGGGTGAGGTTGTGCGTGCGCAGCGCCTCCTCGGAGGCGATGAGCAGCGCGGCCGCGCCCACCGACATCTGGCTCGCGACGGCTGCGGTGATCTCCCAGCCCTCGCGCAGGACCTTGAGCTTCGCCATCTGCTCCAGCGACGTGTCGCGGCGCGCACCCTCGTCGGTGTCGGCCCCGGCGACCGGGGTGATCTGCCCGGCGAAGCGGCCCTCGTCGATCGCCCTGATCGCGCGACGGTGGCTCTCGAGGGCGAATCGTTCCAGGTCGGCGCGGCTGTAGCCCCACTTCTCGCACATCAGCTGCGCGCCGCGGAACTGCGAGATCTCCTGGTCGCCGTACCGCTCGACCCACCCGCCGCCCTTCGTCGAGACCCCGAGCTCCTTGACGACCGCGGCGTTGGCGCCCATCGGCACCATCGCCATGTTCTCGACGCCTGCCGCGATGACGAGATCCTGCGTTCCGGACATCACGCCCTGCGCGGCGAAGTGCAGCGCCTGCTGGGACGAGCCGCACTGCCGGTCGATCGTCACCCCCGGCACGCTCTGCGGAAGGCCCGCGGAGAGCCACGCGGTGCGGGCGATGTCGCCTGCCTGTGGGCCGAGCTGCACCACGCAACCCATGATCACGTCCTCGACCGCGGACGGGTCGATCCCGGTTCGGTCGACGAGCTCACGCAGGACGTGCGCTCCGAGGTCGGCGGGATGGACGCCGGCAAGCGCCCCCTTGCGCGTGCCGACGGGCGTGCGGACGGCTCCGACGATGTAGGCCTCAGCCACCGGATCTCCCCTTCGTCGCGGATTCGACGGTAACTTAACGATCGTACAGTCAGATCACGCAGAACCGGGAGGGTCTGATGCAGCTGAGCTCGGGTGTGGGCTACGCGGGAGACGTCCGGGAGACCGCGGAGCAGGTGCGTTCGTGGGAGCGGGCCGGTCTCGACGCCGTCTGGGTGGCCGAGGCCTACGGCTACGACGCGCCGACGGTGATGGGATACCTCGCCGGGCGCACCGAGCGGGTGCGGATCGGCTCATCGATCCTGCCGTTCTACTCGCGGACACCGGCGCTGCTCGCCCAGACCGCGGCGGGCCTCGACCACGTCTCCGGTGGCCGCGCGATCCTCGGCATCGGCTCGTCGGGTCCGCAGGTGGTCGAGGGCTGGCACGGCGTGCCCTTCGACAAGCCCATCGCCCGCACCCGCGAGGTGATCGAGATCTGCCGGCGGGTGTGGCGGCGTGAGCGGCTGGTGAACGACGGGCTCTACCCGATCCCGCTGCCGGAGGGCCAGGGCACCGGCCTCGGCAAGCCGCTCAAGCTCATCAACCACCCCGTCCGGTCGAGCATCCCGATCTACGTCGCGGCGCTCGGCGCCAAGAATGTCGCTCTCACCGCGGAGATCGCGGACGGCTGGATCCCCACGATGTTCGTCCCCGACCAGGCGGCCGAGATCTGGGGTGACGCGCGGGCGGCGGGCGCGGCGAAGCGCCCGGCCGAACTGGGGCCGCTGCAGGTCGTGGCGGGCGGTCCGCTCGCGATCGGCGACGACGTTGAGCACCTACGCGACCTGGCGCGCGGTTACTACGCCCTCTACATCGGCGGCATGGGCGCGCGTGAGCGGAACTTCTACTTCAACACGGCCTGTCGCTACGGCTACACCGACGACGCGCTCCGCATCCAGGAGCACTACCTCGCCGGTCGCAAGGACGAGGCCGCCGCCACGGTGCCTGCTGACCTGCTCGAGCGGACGTCGCTGATCGGGCCCGCGAGCTACGTGAAGGAGCGGGTGGAGGCCTACCGCGCGGCCGGGGTGACGATGCTCAACGTCCGGCCCGTCGGGTCCGACCCGCTCGCCGACCTGGAGCAGCTGCGCGGCTGGTTGTGAGCTCAGCCGCGGTGGTCGGCGATCCGCAGCGCGATCTCCGTGTAGCGCTCCACGAGATCGGGCAGGCCGATCTCGCCCGTGGGTTCGTACCACTGCGCGATCGCGTTGCAGGCCGCCACGATCGACCGTCGTGCGTCCTCGGGATGCGCGCATCGGAACGTTCCGCGTGCCGCGCCGTCGTTGATGATGTCGGCCCACAGCTCGGTGGCCGAGCGGCGCAGCCCGGCGAGGCGCTCCCGGTTGTGGGGTTCGAGGTTGCGCCACTCCTGCGCACCGATGTTGCTCTCGATGCGGCGTTGCACGCGGTACTCCACGGTGGCCCGGACGAGCGCGCGCAAGCGGTCGGCCGGGTCGTCGCCCACCTCGCGCAGCGCCTCGTCGCACCGGTGGAAGTAGTCGTAGGTGCTCTCCTCGATCAGCGCCGCGAGGAGGTGCTGCTTGCTGGGATGCCAGTAGTACATGGCGGAGAGGCTGAGCCCGGCACGCTTGGCGATGTCGCGGATCGAGGTGCCGTGGTAGCCACGTTCGGCGAAGATCTCACGGGCGGCGCCGGTGATCGCGTCGCGGCCGCCACCGCGGGGGATGACCGGGCCTGCGCGGGTGTCCACGGCGCCGGGCGGCAGGTCGGAAGCGGTGCTCACGGGCGTCAGCATATGGGCGGGACGTGCAGTGGGCGCCGTCCTGGGCCGTTGTCAACTTAACGAGTGATCGGTAGGTTCAGGATCTCTGCCTCTCGACGTCGTGGAGGGATGCGCGCATGACCGTGGTCGACGCGACCCAGAGCTACCGCAGCAGTGTGCGTACCTGGCTCAGGGACCACGCCCCCGGTCCGGCCGCCGGACTTCCACCCGACGAGCAGCTGCGCCGGGCCCGGGAGTTCCAGGCCGCGCTCTACGGCGCCGGGTACGCCGGCATCACCTGGCCGACGGAGGCCGGCGGGCAGGGACTGGGCACCGCGGAGCAGCAGATCTTCAGCGAGGAGGCTGCCGAGTTCGATCTTCCGACGTACCCGTTCATCATCGGCATGGGTATGTGCGGCCCCACCCTCGTCGACCTCGGGACGCCGGAGCAGAAGCAGCGGTACCTGCCCAAGCTGCTGCTCGGCGAGGAGATCTGGTGCCAGCTGTTCTCCGAGCCCGGCGCGGGCTCGGATGTGGCCAGCCTGCAGACGCGCGCGGTGCGGGACGTGGACGGCTGGGTGGTCAACGGGCAGAAGGTCTGGACGACGAACGCGCAGTGGGCCGATTTCGGTGCGCTGCTCGCCCGCACCGACCCCGAGCGGCCCAAGCACGCGGGCCTGACGATGTTCATCGTCGACATGCACGCTGCGGGCGTCACCGTGCGCCCGCTGAAGGACATGTCCGGGCGTGCCCCGTTCAACGAGGTCTACTTCGACGATGTCCGGATCCCCGACGACGCTGTGATCGGCGAGGTCAACCGGGGCTGGCAGGCCGCGGTGACGATGCTCGGCCACGAGCGGGTCTCGATCGGGGCCACCCGCCGCCCGCGGAGCAATCCGCTGGAGTTCGCCTCGCTCGTCGAGCTCGCCCGGCACGAGGGCGTCGCCGCTGATCCGGCACAGCGCGAGCGGCTTGCGGAGCTGTACGCGCACGAGCGTGCGTTGGAGCTGTTCAACGCGCGGATGCGGCAGGAGGCTGCGGCCGGCAGCCCGCCGGGTGCCCGCGGCTCGGTCGCCAAGCTGGCGGGTGCGTTGCTGCTGCGCCGCGCGATCGAGACCGCGAGCGAGCTCGCCGGCGCCGACGCCGTGGCGTGGGATCCCGACGACGCGCGCGCGGCCGAGCTGGCGCTGGGCATCAACTCCGCGCCGGCATCGAGCATCGCGGGCGGCACCAACGAGGTGCAGCGCAACATCATCGGTGAGCGGATCCTCGGGCTGCCGAAGGAGCCGCAGGTCGACCGGGACGTCCCCTTCGCGGAACTCAAGGTCGGCACGCAACGACAGGGCGGTGTGCGGTGAAGCTCGTCCTCGAACCGGAGCAGCAGGAGCTGCGCTCCACCGTCCGCAGGTTCCTCG
>DASYES010000204.1:0-3102 GCA_036498885.1 Pseudonocardia sp. | reverse complement strand
CGGACGCGTCGCCGACCCGTCGCTGTTCCTCGCCCCGATCGCCCACCGCTTCCGCGCCGACCTGGACGACGTCGGGTTCGCCGCCGGGGGCACCCTCGTCGGGCATCTCCTGGAATGTGCTGGCCAGCTCACCGGCGGTTACTTCGCCGACCCCGGCGTCAAGGACGTTCCGGGGCTCGCCGAGCTGGGCTTCCCGTTCGCCGACGTCGAGCCCGACGGCTCGGCCGTCTACGGCAAGCTGCCCGGCACCGGTGGGCGCCTCGACCGGGCGACGGTGCGCGAGCAGCTGCTCTACGAGGTCACCGACCCCACCGGCTACCACACGCCCGACGTGGTGCTCGATCTGCGCCGGGTGACGGTCACGCCGTTCGGGCCGAGCAGCGTCCGCGTCACGGGGGCCGTCGGGCGGCCGCGCCCGGACCGGCTCAAGGTCACCGTGGGCTACCGGGCGGGCCACAAGGTCGAGGCCGAGATCTCCTACTCGGGGCCCGGCGCCGACCGCCGGGCCGCCCTGGCCGCCGACATCGTTGCCGCCCGCGTGGCAGGCCTGCCGCTGCGGCCCCGGATCGAGGTCATCGGCATCGTGCCACCGGACGCCGACGACCGGGTCGAGTGCCGGCTCCGCGTCGCGGCGCTCGGTGCCGACCCGGCGACCCTCGACGCCGTCGGGCACGAAGTGGAGGCGCTGTACACGAACGGTCCCGCGGGCGGCGGCGGCGTGCGCGTCAGCACGGGCGAAGTGATCGGCGTGGTGTCGACCCTGGTAGCACGCGCGGCGGTGCGTCCCGGCGTCACGATCCTGGAGGCCTCTGGTGTCCGTCCGGCTGCATGAGATCGCGCACTGCCGCGCAGGCGACAAGGGCAATGTCGCCACGCTGTCCGTGATCCCCTACGTCGACACGGACTACGCCCTGCTCGTCCGCGAGCTCACGCCGCAGCGGGTGCGCTGGCGGTTGGCCCGGTACGTCGGTGGTGACGTCCTGCGTTTCGAGCTGCCGCTGCTGCCCGCTCTGCAGTTCGTCTGCACCGGGATCCTCGACGGCGGGGTCACCACGTCCCTCGCACTCGACACGCATGGGAAGTCACTCAGCTCCCGCCTGCTCGCGTTGGAGCTGCCCGACTGACGGCTGCCGGTATGTCCGAGGGCAGCGCTACCGTGCCGGTGTGTCCTACTGGGAGAGCCCGCCGCCGCCGGCGCTGCGCACCGAGGTCGAGTGCGGGTGGACGGCCCTCGTGGATGCCGGCGCCCCGATGCAGACGCAGGACGTGCTGCCCGACGGTTGCATGGACCTCGTCTGGACGGGCGGCGAGCTCGTCGTGGCGGGACCGGACACCCACTCCCACCGCGCCCGCCGCGAGCCCGGGATGCTGAGCGCCGGCCTGCGCTTCGCGCCCGGACGGCTGCCCGCGCTGCTCGACGTCCCGGCCGCCGTGGTGCGCGACCAGCGCGTCCCGCTTCATGAGCTGCATCCGGGCCTGGCGCGGCGGGCCACCGCGCGGCTGGAGGCGGGCGCCGCTCCCGCGTCCGTGCTCGCCGAGGTCGCCGAGGCGCTTCCGGGCGTGCCTGCCGAGCCCGCCCTGCGCGCCGTGGCCGCCCAGCTCGGAGCCGGTGCCGCGGTGGCTGCCACCGCCGAGCGGCTCGGGTGGACCGATCGTTCCCTGCATCGCCGTTGCCTGGCCGCGTTCGGATACGGGCCTGCTGTGCTGCGGCGTGTGCTGCGCTTCCGCCGCGCTGCAGCTCTGCTCTACGCCGGCGTCCCCATCGCCGAGGCCGCGGCCCGCGCCGGGTACGCCGACCAGCCACACCTCTCCCGGGAGGTACGGGCGTTGGCGGGGGTGGCCCCCGGTCAGCTCGCGAGTGGGGCGAACAGGTCCACCCCGTTGCCGTCCGGATCGAGCACCACGGCGTAGCGCTGGCCCCAGAACGCGTCGAACGGTGCCATCTCGCTGCGGTGGCCCGCACTGGTGAGCTTCGCGTACAGGGCGTCCACAGCAGCGGCGTCGGGCATCGCGAAGGCGAGGCCCAGCCGTCCGGCACCGGCCACCGCCTGCCAGCCCGGATGGAACGATCGCACTGTCTCCTCGGTGTCGAACAACAGGCGCAGCCCGCCGGGCAACGCCACCTCCACGTGCGGCTGGTTGTCGGCCTCGGCGGGTACCGGCAGCCCGATGGCCCGATAGAACTCGAGCGCCTTCGCCATGTCGGCCACCACGACCCCGACCGCGTCCAACCGTGCTTCGATCGTCATGGCAGGCACCGTAGGGCTCGGCGCAGCCGGCGTCGTGAACGAATCGGACGCGCGCTCGGCAGGCGCTCGCAGGCCCCGTGGCCTGTGAGCCCGGCGCCGGGCGTCGGGCGTC
Organism: Pseudonocardia sp.; assembly: GCA_036498885.1. Taxonomy (GTDB): domain Bacteria; phylum Actinomycetota; class Actinomycetes; order Mycobacteriales; family Pseudonocardiaceae; genus Pseudonocardia. Next base: position 741 of record DASYES010000204.1, on the reverse strand, counting down.
GGGTGAGGCGGGTACGGCTCGTGCACCTGACTCGGGCGACTCGCGCACGGAATCCGGGCGACTCGCGGGGTGGTGGGGCCGGCTGTCAGAGGGGGCCGAGGTAGCTCCAGCGGCCGTCCTCGCGGACGAACTCGCTGTTCTCGTGCAGCACGTCGCTGTGGCCGCGGTTGGTGCGGTGGGCGCGGAACTCGACCGTTCCGGTCGCCCCCAGCAATCCGCCCCCGGTGCCGCCGACTATCTCCAACCGCGTCCACTCGTCGTCCGGGTCGAGCCGGAGGCGAGGAGGGCGGGTATCGGGATGCCAGGTCTGCAGCAGGTACGCCGTGTCGCCGAGGGCGAAAGCGGCAAATCGGGACCGCATGAGCAGCTCGGCGGTCGGAGCCGCCTCCCCACGATGAAACCGCCCGCAGCAATCGGGATACCCCTGGGGAAGCCCACACGGGCAGCTCGCAACCACACCCAGATCTTCGCACCTGCGGCCCGGTCCCGTTGGGGACCGGGCCGCAGGTGCGTGTGGCTCTTACAGGTACTGGCCCGTGTTCGACGCAGTGTCGATCGCGCGGCCCGTCTCGGCGTTCTTTCCGGTGACGAGGGTGCGGATGTAGACGATGCGCTCCCCCTTCTTGCCGGAGATGCGCGCCCAGTCGTCGGGGTTGGTGGTGTTGGGCAGGTCCTCGTTCTCGGCGAACTCGTCGACGATCGCGTCCAGCAGGTGCTGCACGCGCAGACCCGGCTGGCCGG
>DASYES010000203.1:0-2128 GCA_036498885.1 Pseudonocardia sp. | reverse complement strand
GTCCCGGCCCGCCCGGCAGGCCAGGCACAGCCCGCAGGAGGGCTGCGGGTGCAGGATCACCGTGTCGCCGACGGCGACGTTCGTGACGCCCTCGCCGACCTCGTGCACCCAGCCCGCGTTCTCGTGGCCGATGACGTAGGGCAGCTCGGGATTCATGGCCTCGGCCCACTGACCTTCGAGGATGTGCAGGTCGGTGCGGCAGACGCCGGCACCACCGATCTTCACGATCACGTCGAGCGGTCCCGCGAGCTTCGGTTCGGGGATGTCGTCGATCGACGGATCGACGTGGTACTCGTGTACCCGGACGGCCTTCACCGGCATACCTCCGTGGGGTGTCTGTCCTCGAATCCGGCCCGCACCTCGATTCCAATCCGGGATAGTGGCCGTCACAACCACCCCTATTCCGCGGAGCGATAAAACGGACAGCCCGGACCGCCTTCGGTGCCGGGATGACCGGGTTGACCAGCGGTGGAGGCGCCAGGCGTGCCCGCCCGGCGTGCCCTCGAGCACCGACTGTCCGGTGGGCTACTGGCGAGTAGGGTCACTGCCGTGACGGGCACGAGCTGGGTCGGCCAGGCGATGGGGCAGACGGTCCCGTGGGTCCGCAGCATGGGCCTGGAGTTCGGCGAGGTCACGCCGGAGCGCGCCGTGGTGCGCCTTCCGGACGATGCCGCGGTGCACAACCACGTGGGCGGACCGCACGCCGCGATGATCTTCGGGTTGGGCGAGACCGCGTCCGGTGCCATCACCATGGCGGCATTCGGTGCGCTCCTGGACCGCGCGACGCCGCTCGTCGTCAGCAGCGAGGTCCGGTACCTGCGGCTGGCTCGCGGCCCCCTCACCGCCACGGCCGTGCTCGGGCGTCCCGCGGCCGCCGTCCTCGCCGAGCTCGACTCCGGCACGCGGCCGGAGTTCACGGTCTCCGTCGTGGTCACCGACACCGACGGCCGCGACACCACGCACCTGTCCGTGGTGTGGACTTTGCGTCCGAACCGGCAGGCGAACCACCCGTAGGGGCCGAACGGGGTGGCTCGGTCCCGGGACGGGGCACTCGTCCGGCATCCAGGGTGCAGCACGACTAGCGTCTCCGCGGTGCAGGTGGTGATCGCAGGAGCCCACGGCAAGATCGGACTGCGGCTCGTGGCCTTGCTGGCCGGCCGCGGCGATGTGGTGACGGGGGTGGTGCGCAACCCGGACCACCGCGGTGATGTCGAGCAGGCGGGGGGCACCGTCGCCGTCGTCGACCTGGAGTCCGCCAACGCCGAGGAGCTCGCCGTCCACCTCACGGACGCGGACGCCGTGGTGTTCACGGCGGGTGCGGGGCCGGGGAGCGGTGCGGCGCGCAAGGACACCGTCGACCGGGCGGCCGCCGAGCTGCTGGCCGAGGCGGCGCGGTCGGCCGGGGTCCGGCGCTACCTGCTCGTCTCCTCGACCGGGGTGGACGAGCCGCTCGATCCCGGAAGGGACGAGGTGTGGACGGCGTACGTGAAGGCCAAGAAGGCCGCCGAGGAGGCGCTGCGCGCCACGGACCTGGACTGGACGATCCTGCGGCCCGGCCGGCTGACCGACGACCCGGGCACCGGGCGGGTGCTGCTCGCCCCGCCGCCGGTGGAGCGTGCGGACGTCACGCGCGACGACACCGCCGCCGTGCTGGCAGCGCTGCTCGACTCCCCGGGCAGCGTCGGGAAGGTGCTGGAGCTGCGCGAGGGCGAGGACGAGGTGCACGAGGCCGTGGCGGCGGTGTCCCGGTGAGCTCGACCTTCGACGTGATCGTCATCGGCGGTGGACCGGTCGGTGAGAACGTCGCCGACTTCGCCACGCGGTCCGGGCTCTCGGCCGTGATCGTCGAGGCCGAGCTGATCGGGGGAGAGTGCTCGTACTGGGCCTGCGTTCCGTCCAAGACTCTGCTGCGCACCGGTAACGCGGTGGCAGCCGTCCGGCGCCTGCCCGGCACCACCGCCGAATTCGACCCGGCCGCCGTACTCGCCCGCCGCGACTACTTCACCAACAACTGGAACGACGAAGGCCAGCTGGAGTGGGCCAGAAGCGCCGGCATCGCCGTTCTGCGCGGACACGGCCGGCTCGCGGGCGAGAAGACGGTCGTGGTCGACGATGCACCCGCCGGCCC
>DASYES010000202.1:0-3698 GCA_036498885.1 Pseudonocardia sp. | reverse complement strand
GGAAGGTGCGCTGGGTGTCAGCCGGGGAGACAGGGCCCCGGCAAGGTCGCGAAGAGTGGCCGCTGACCGGCGGTGACATGCGGGTGTAGGTACGAGTGCGGGCACCGCACGATCTATCAGCGGCACCTGGTGTCGGTGATCGATCAGGCCGGCGGGCGGTCCTCGGGCAGGTGCAGGTCGATGCGGAGCCGGCGGGCACTGTGTGATGACGGCGAAGGTGAACCAGCCCAGGCTGCCGCGGCGGCCTTGGATGTCAGTGCCGGTCTGCGGCGGGGCCGAGGAAGGAGTTGCGGTGCTGCCGGGCCCAGGTCCGGAAGGTCCGGGCCGGGCGGCCGAGGATGTGGTGCACGTCGTGGGTCAGCACCGCGTTGCCACCGTCGCGGACGAGCCGGTAGCCGCGCACTGCCACGTCGACGACTACCGGGTCGGACCCTGCGGCGAGCATCTGCTGACGCGCCACGTCGAGGGATATGTCGACGGTCTCGAGCGGGCGCCCGATCTCCTCGCTCAGTTGGGCGACCATCTCCGGTGCGCTGAGCAGCTCCGGCCCGGTCAGGGTGTGGGCCGCGCCGTCTACCGTGTCGGTGAGGAGGGCCTCGACCGCGACCGCGGCGATGTCGCGGGGATCGATCACCCCCTGCTTGCCCGGACCGGTCGGTGCGGGGACGGGTTCGTCGGCTCGGATCGCCTGGGCCCAGTGGAGTGCGTTCGACGCGAACGAAGTGGGGCGCAGCGCGGACCAGGTCAAGCCGCTGGTGGCGAGTAGGTGTTCCCCCGGGCTGTGCCAGTCCGCGGGTCGGGCGCCGCCATCCGCGGTGCTCTGGCCGATCGCCGACAGCTTGACGATCTTGCGCACTCCTGCGGCCATGGCAGCGTCGATCATCGCTTTGTCGTGCTCGGCGATCCGTGCTCCCGGCGCGGTGGCCAGGAATACGCAGTCCACCCCGTGCACGGCGCGGCGGAGCGATTCGGGATCGTCGAAGTCGGCGTGCACCACGTCCGGGTGGAGGACGTCGAGGGCGTCCAGGCGTGCGGGGTTCCGGGTCATGGCGCGTACCTGCGCGTTGCGGTGGCTCAGGAGCCGGAGGACTTCGCTGCCGACGGTGCCACTGGCACCCGTCACAAGGATCATGGTCGGGATCGTGGCAGCGGGGGTCGGCGGGCTTCTAGGAACTTTCGGCAGCCCTCGGCGGCCCGCCTGCAGGATCTTAGTGTCTGTCGTGTGAACGCGAAGGGCGTGCGGTGGCCGGTCCCAGCTGACCTCCAGCGGTGGGTGGAGGGGATCGAGGTCACGACCCATGAGAAGGATCTGCGGTGCCCGCTCGTGCACGTTCCTGACCCGGGTACCGTGCTCGTCTGGCGGATCACCGCCGACGGTTGCGGTGCGGTGCTCGTGATGGGGCCGCGCACGCACGCCTCGTACTTCGACGCCAAGGACGTCCCGCTCTGCCTCTGGTTGAGGTTCGGGCTCGGGGTGGGGCCTGCGCTGGTGGGGGTGCCGGCGGGCGAGATCGTTGACAGGGTTGTCCCGCTCGAGGACATCTGGGGGCGGTCGGCCCACCGGCTCGCTGAGGAGTTGGCTGAGCGTGCGGACCGTCCGGCGCTCGCCGTCGAGCACCTCGCGGCAGCGTTGCGGTTCCGCGCCGGGGCAACGCGGATGCCTGCTGGATTGGACGCCCTGGTCCGCGCCGCGGCGGCGAGACTGTCTGCGGGTAGCGGGGGGCCGCCCGCGAAGGTGGGCGAGGTGGCACGCCGGGCCGGCGTCGGCGAACGACAGCTTCGCACCCTGTTCACCGCGACGGTGGGGGTCTCGCCGAAGCGGTTCGCCCGCCTCAGCCGTGTCCGGAGCGTCGTGGCCGGGGCGTCGCGGGAACCGTGGGCCCGGCTGGCGAACGACGCGGGCTATTACGACCAGTCTCACATGACCGCCGAGTTCCGCGAGGTCATGCACGTGACGCCCGGTGCCTTCGTTCGCGGGGCCTTCCCGACCGTCCCGTGCTGAGCGGTGCGACTCGTGGCACCGGACGCCCGACCTCAGCAGGTGCTGATCTCCGCCGACTCCGACTCCGGCAACGGCCCGTTCGGCAAGCGTCCCGACTACAACGCCGCGAAGGTTGGGGCCACCGGCACCCTGCACCTCGGCCACGGCCTGCACGACCACTCGCTCGACGTCTCGAAGATCGTTGCGGCCACCTGGTAGCAGGTCGCCGACGCGAAGAGGTAGGCACGTGCAGCGAGGCGCCGCGAACCCTTCTCGAGGTGCGGATGAGCGCCGCCGCACAGGCGTCGTCCGAGAAACGCACGGGAACGCCGAGGCGTGGAGCGACCGCGACCGGTGTATCGAGGGCGGAGCGATCCCGACGGCGTCACATCCAAACAAGCACTACTCGCTCCCTGACCACCGTGATCGCGGCTGTGGCAGCCTGCGTCTGCTTCCCCCGACGGCTGCCGCGCGGCTCTCCTGCCCGGTATCCGTGCGGTCGATCGGCTCCATCGTGGACGCGACGGGAGGTCTGTCGATCAGGGGCTTCTCCATCGACGCCCCCGGTACGGCGAACGAGTTCGGCTACGACCTCGGCGACCCGGCCTTCGCGCAGTACAACCTGCACACGTTCACCACCGAGCTCGACGCGACGCATCTGGTGACCTTCGCCCGGGCGCTCGAGGGATGCGCGGTCCCGAGTCCGATCGTCGAGATAGCGGCGCCATGCTCGGACCCACAAGCGCCGTAGCGGCGATCAACGTGCGTCGAACATCTCCTGGATGAGTGCCTTCGCAGCACCCGGATCGGAGCGGAAGCCGCCGGCTTCGCAGCCGGTCGGTTCGCCGCCGTTCGGCCCCGCCAGACCGGGCGGCGGGCGCACGTATCGCCAGGAAAGTCTGCGCGCAGCCGTTCGGGCCGGCGGCCGGTGATGACGGACCCTCGGAACGGATCCGCGGTGGACTCGACGAGGAGGAACCCGATGCTCTGGATAGCTCGTGCGTCGAGGACGGTCGCGGTGCTCGCGGCCGCGGTCGTCCTGGCCGCTTGCGGGGCGGTCGGCGCCAACCAGGGCGGCGGAGACGGGCGGCCCCCGCTGCAGGCCATGCGCCCCTACGGCGGGGACCCGGCCGCCGAGGGGGAGCCCCGTCCCGGCGGCACCCTGGTCATCGGCAACGACCGCGAGGTCGTGAGCTTCGACCCGACCGTGCAGAACGGCAACGCGGTGGCGATGGCGGTGTACGACCTGCTGCTGCGGCTGACGCCCGAGGGCAAGGCCGAGCCGTACCTCGCCCGGTCGATGGAGACCACCGACGACGGGCGCACCTGGGTGATGGGCCTGCGCGAGGGGGTGCTGTTCTCCGACGGGACGCCGTTGGACGCCAACGCGGTGATCGTCAACACCCAGCGGCACATTGACGCGCCCGCCTCGCCTGCGGCGAGGTACGCGAAGCAGATCACCGCGATGCGGGCGGTTGATCCGCTCACCGTCGAGTTCACGCTGGCGGCGCCGCTCGGCGACTTTCCGGTGGTGTTCACCGGGTCGATCTTCGCGGGGACCCTGGGGATGATCATCTCGCCTGCCGCACTCGCGCAGTACGGCGACGACATCGGCAACAACCCGGTCGGGGCCGGCCCGTTCAAGATCACGAGCTGGCAGCGGGACAACCGGATGCAGCTCACCCGCAACGAGCACTACTGGCAGCCCGGGTTACCG
>DASYES010000201.1:0-11440 GCA_036498885.1 Pseudonocardia sp. | reverse complement strand
CCTTCGGCCCTGGCGACCCGGTCGGTGACCACGATCGTGTGGCGGACCTCGCCGGTCGACTGCGGGACTGGCGGCAGCGGAAAGCCCAGCGGGTTCTCCAGGCGCGCGGCCCCGTCCAGGAGCGCCGTGCCGGCGGCGGCGAGGTCACCGTCGACGGCCGCACCGAGCAGCTGCACCAGCTCGTCGAGGCCTGTGCCACCCACCGCGTCGGACGCCGTGGTGATCACCGGCTGGGCACCCAGCACCGTCGCGACCCGGGTGGCCAGCGCGTTCGACCCGCCCTCGTGACCCCCGGTGAGCGCCACGGCGAAGCGGCGCGCCTCGTCCACACAGACCACTCCGGGGTCGGTGCGCTTGTCGGCCAGCAACGGGGCGACCAGCCGCACGGTCGCTCCGGTGGCGAGGAAGAACACCGCCCCGTCCAGCCCGGACCACAGCTTCGGCAACTCACCGAGCTCGTGCGCGGTGGCGCCGAGCGGGCCTGCCACCTCGGCGGCGGCCCGGCGGCCTGCCTCGGTGACGGCGAACAGCGCGATCGTCATCGATCCTGAACCTCTCCCCAGACGAGCGTGATCGGATTGGTGGCCGCGAGCCGCACCGACCCGTCGGGCAGCTCCGTCAGGCGGCTCGCCGCCACCTGCGCGCCGCCGACGGCGTATCCGGCGGCTGTGAGGGCGGCGCGGGTCGGAGCGACCCGGTCCAGCGCGGCGAGCGCGACGACGATCCGCCGCGGCCCGGCGACTGCTGCCGCGGCGACGACTTCCGGCCCTCCGCCGCCCACGAACACGGCGTCCGGGTGCGGAAGCCCGGCGAATACGGCGGGCGCCACGCCTGGCACCACCCTGACCTCGACGCCGTGGGCACTCGCATTGGCTCGCACCCGCGTGACGTCGTCCTCCCGCCGCTCCACGGCGAGTACCGCCGCGCCGAGCCGGGCGCACTCGACCGCGACCGAGCCCGACCCGGCACCGACGTCCCAGACCAGCGTGCCCGGACGGGGCGCGAGCCGGGGCAGCGCAACGGCCCGCACCTCCGCCTTCGTCACCATCCCCGCGCGGTGCTCGAACGCCTCGTCGGGCAACGCCCACCCGCCGGGCGGCGGCGCCGGCTCGCCACCGGCGTACCAGCCCCGGCCCGCCGCTTCGTCGTCCGGCCGCAAGCACAACAGCACGCTCAGCGGGTGCCACGAACGGGCAGCAGCCTCTGCGGCCGTCACCGTCGTCACCCGCTCGTCCGGACCCCCGAGGTCCTCGGCCACGACGAGGGTACGAGGCCAGCCGTCGAGGGCGGCACCGATCTCCGTGGGCCCGGCACCCGGCCCGGTGAGCACGGCCGTGGCCCCCCGCGCACGGCAGACGTTCACCGCGGGACCCAGGGCACGCCCGTGCGCGCTGACCACCGCCACGTCGTCCCAGGATCGGCCGGTCCGGGCGACCAGCAGCTGCACGCTCGACAGCGCGGGCAGCACAACCGGCTCGTGACCGTGCTCGCGCAGCAGGCGAACGATCCCGAAGAAGCCGGGATCCCCGCTGGCCAGCACCACGGCGCGGCGCCCGGCGAGCTTCTCGAGCGCGGGCTCGACGGGCCCGAGCACGAGCTGCTCCGCCGCAGCAGGCACCGGCAGCCGCTGCACATGCCGCGCCGCCCCGACCACGACCTCCGCCGCAGCCAGCGCCGACTCGGCACCCGGGGGCAGCGGCCCCCCATCGATCCCGATCACGGTGAGCATCACACCGCCCCCCACCGGTGAATCGAACGGCACTCTCGCCCACCAGGTCCCGACGGACGGGCTACTCGTCCAGCCAGAGGCGCCCGCACCGGCCCCGCACCCACCGGGCGAGCCGGCCACGCCCCGCACGAACGGCACTCTCGACCGATAGGTCCGCCCGGACGGGCCGCTTGTTTTCTCACGGGGCCGGGCGTCCCGCGGCGCGGGCGGCCCGCAGCTCCCGGCGGGCGGCCGCGTCGGGCTTGCGGAACGTGTGGAAGTGCCCGGGGTGGTAGAGGTGGCTGCGGGTGCCTGCCGACCCGAGGGCCGGGCCGACCAGGAACAGCGTCTGCCGCCACAGCTTGCGCTCCTTGCACACGGCCTCGACCTCGTCGAGCCGGCAGCGCAGCGTCAGCTCGTCGGGCCAGCTGGTGCGGTAGGCGACCACGACGGGGGTGTCGTCGGGGTAGCCGCCTGCGCGCAGCTCGTCGACCATCTGGGCCGTGCGGGCCGCGGACAGGAAGATCGCCATCGTGGTGCCGTGGCGGGCGAACTCGCGCAGCTTCTCCCGCTCCGGCATCGGTGTCTTGCCGCCTTCGAGCCGCGTGAGCACCACCGACTGCGCCACCTCGGGGATCGTCAGCTCCCGGCCTGCGACGGCGGCGGCGGCGCCGAACGCGGAGACGCCGGGCACGATCTCGACGTCGAGGCCGAATTCCTGCGCCGCGTCGTACTGCTCCTGCACGGCTCCCCAGAGCGATGGGTCCCCGGAGTGCACGCGAGCGACCTTGAGCCGTTCGGCTGCCGCCCGGCGGTAGAGGGCCAGCACGTCCTCGTGCGCGATCGCGGAGGAGTCGACGAGCTCGGCGTCGGCGCGGGCGTGCTCGGTGATGCATTCCTGCATGACGAGGCTCGCAGCCCAGATCACCACATCGGCCTCGGCGATCCGCCGCGCGCCACGCAACGTGATCAGATCCGCGGCCCCCGGCCCGGCCCCGACGAACGACACTCTCCCGCGATCCACGCCGGACAGTCTGTGCCGCGGAACTCGGCGAAGTCCAACCAGCGGCGGCCGTCATGATCGTCGCGACATTCGGCTCTCGGCCCTTCGAAGGGCCGAAACCCCGATCTCACGGTGATCAGCCAGGCAGCAGGGCGCGCAGCGCGGCGTCCACCGCCGCCGTCCGGTAGGACTCGAGCGGCTCCTCGGCCATCAGGACCACGCAGTCCTGCAGCCCGCCGAAGGCGATCACGGCGCGGGCCCGGTCGGCGGGGCGGTCGCTGCCCACCAGAGCCCGGTCCAGCTCGACCCGCTTGCGGACGAGGGCCTCGAGCACGTCCAGCCGGGCGAGCGCTCCGAAGTCACGCAGCAAGCCCTGGAACAGCATCTTGTGCCGGTGGCACAGCTCGAGATAGCCGTCGAGCGTGGCCCGCATCCCCTCCCGGCCGGAGCCCATGGCATCGAGGCTGAACGCCTCGAGGTCTGCGACCAACGGGCTGAAGAGCTCGGAGATCAGCTTGTCCTTCGACGGGAAATGGTAATAGAGCGCCGCCTTGGTGATGTCGAGCCGCTCGGCGATCTCGCGCAGGCTCGTCTGCTCGAACCCCCGTTGCGAGAACAGTTCGAGCGCGACCGCCCGGATCTCTGCGCGGGTGTCGGCACTGCGTCGCGGCACGGGACGTCTCCTCAGCGGATCCGGATACGGCTCCGGAAGCTTAACCACTTGCCTGCCGGACGGTTATCTACTTGCCGCCCGGTTAGTCAGTCGCTTACCGTGCGGCAAGTAGATTCGCCGCATCGGAGGCCGACATGACCCGCACCGTCCTGATCTCCGGCGCCAGCATCGCCGGACCCGCACTGGCTCACTGGCTGCATCGCTACGGTTTCCGGCCCGTGGTCGTCGAGCGCGCGGCGGCGGTGCGCGGCAACGGCTACCCCATCGACATCCGCGGAACCGCTGTCGACGTCGTCGACCGGATGGGTGTGCTGCCGCAGCTACGGGCGGCGCACGTCGACACGCAGCGCATCACCTTCGTCGATGCCTCCGGCCGTCGCACGGCCGGCATGAACATGGACGACATGATGAGCAGCACCGCAGGCCACGACATCGAGGTGCCGAGGGGTGCGCTCACGTCCATCCTCTACGAGCACACGCGGGGCGACGTCGAGTACGTGTTCGACGACTCGATCAGCACGATCGAGCAGGGCGACGACGGCGTACACGTCACGTTCCGGCGCGGCCGCCCGCGCACGGTCGATCTGGTGGTCGGCGCCGACGGCCTGCACTCGAACGTCCGTCGCCTCGCCTTCGGGCCGGAACGTGAGTTCCGCCACGACCTCGGCTTCTACTTCGCCGGGTTCTCCATCGACGACGGACACGGCCTCAGCCACGAGGTGATGGCGCACAACACACCGGGCCGGCTCGCGGGCTGGTATGCGGTGGGCGGGCAGGACCGGCCGACCGCGATGCTGGCCTTCGCCGCGCCGGAGTTGCGCTTCGACCACACCGACCTCGACCAGCAACGCGAGCTCGTGGCGCGCGCCTTCGCCTGCGGCGGGTGGGAGGTGCCGCGGCTGGTCGCGGCGATGCGCACGGCGGACGACTTCTTCTTCGACTCCGTCAGCCAGATCCGGATGCCCCGCTGGACCGCCGGACGGGCCGCAGTGGTCGGTGATGCCGGCTACGCCCCTGCGCTGCTGTCCGGCCAGGGCACGAGCCTCGCGCTCGTCGGCGCGTACGTGCTGGCCGGCGAGCTGGCCACCGCCGGAGGCGACCACGGCGTGGCCTTTCCGGCGTACGAGCGGGCAATGCGCGAGTTCGTCGAACGCGGTCAGAAGATCGCTCGGACCGGTGGGGCCGCCCTGATCCCCAGGACGTGGGCTCGGATCTGGCTCCGCGACCGGATCATCTCGCTGCTGCCCCGGCTGGGCCCGGCGAAGTCGCTGGTCACCGGAGGGGCGGAACGGGCGACCCGCAGCCTGGAACTGCGCGACTACGCCCGCAATGATCGCCACGAGATCCGGCGATCCGCCCTTCCCGGGGCCGAGAACCGGATCTCGCAGTGATCATCAGGCCGCCGCGCTCCTCCCGGCGTCGATCGCGCGGGACAGCGTCGCGGCCGCCGTGGTCAGCGCGGTGTCCAGCACCTGCTCGCGCCGGCGCGGGTTCATCAGGTTGCCTCCCATCGCCAGCAGGTCATCTGCGCCGGGCATCAGCACCGTGACACGGGTACCGGTGGCCCGCAGCGCCTCGACCTCGGCGTCGAGCCAGCGGGTGATCAAGCGCCGGACGCCCCGCTCCACACCGGCGATCGGGTCGAGGGACCGGTCGTAGGAGTGGCTGGCCAGCGGCGCGAGCACGTACACCTCGTCGAGCCGCGGCGCGTCGGGCCGGGACAGCAGGCCCAGCGACGTCGACGAGGCCACCCCGCCGTCCACGTACCGGCGCCCGCCGATCGCCTGGGGCGCGAACCAGCCGGGGATCGAACAGGACGCCAGCACCGCCTCGGCCACCGACGACGGTGGCGCACCGGGGCGGCCGAAGACGACCCGCTCGCCGCTGTCGTAGTCGACGGCGACCACCCACAACGGCGCTCCGGGCACCCAGCCGTCGGTAGTGATGCCCATCCGGGCCTGCAGGACGTCGACCATGCGGACGAGCGATCCCATCCGTCCCCGGCCGCGCGGCAGCAGGCCCGACGCCGCGATCACCGGGTCGATCCGCCACGGCGGCATCGCGGCGGCCAGGAGCAGCCGGGGGGAACCGAAGAGGGGCAGCGGCAACGGCGGGAGCCCGTCACCGGACTCGCGGTCGATCGCCTCCATCTCGGGCAGCTCCTCGGGCCGCCGGTCCGCGACGCCGATCGGGTCGATGCCCCGCTGGTGGGCCAGCAGCTCCGGCACGTCGATGCCGGAGCGCAGGGCTGCCGCGAGCACGCTGCCCGCGCTCGTTCCGAGGACGAGATCGACGTCACTGAGCGGACGATCCAGGGCCGATGCCACGGCGGAGAGCGCGCCGACCATCCAGGCCGATCCGAGGATGCCACCGGCGCCGAGCACCAGACCCACCGTCGGAGCTCGTCGTGAAGCGTTCGTTGCACGAAAGCGGTCCGGCATGGTGACCTCCTCGCCGAGGACCCGTTACTGCACGGTAGCAACGAGGACGGCGAAAAGGGAGCACCGGCGAATCACGTCTTACAAGGCCGCTGCACCGACGAAACGAGCAACAGCATCCGGATCTCCCGCGGGATGGGTGTGCAGGAAGGACGCGTGCACTCCGCCGACCACCCATCCCTCCTGCGCCGCGCCTCGCCAGCCCCATGCCGGCGCCGACCCCGCCGCGGGTGTCACCGCGCAGTGGTGGAACTCGTGACCGGCCACCCGCGCGCCCGCAGGGAAGAGCGGCGATCCACTGAGTGCGACGGCGTCGCGGTACCCGAGCGTGAGCCGCCCGGTCATCGCGGCCCTGGCCGGCAGCACCCCGCACATCGGCGCGTCGTCGAGCGACTCGCAGAGGTAGAGCAGACCGCCGCACTCTGCGTGCAACGGCGCCCCGGATGCGGCGAGCGCCGCGACCGCGGCCCGCAACCCCTCGTTCGCTCCCAGCGCGGCGACGTGCTCCTCCGGGAACCCACCCGGCAGCACCAGCGCCGCGGTGCCGTCAGGCAGGCCCTCGTCCCGCAACGGGTCGACCACCACGACCTCCGCACCCGCCGCCCTCAGCAGCTCCACGTGCTCCGCGTAACCGAACGTGAACGCAAGTCCGCCGAACACGGCCGTGCGCGGAGCCGGACGCTCCGGCGCCCGAACCACCGCGTGCACCGCGTCGGCAGCCGACCAGACCGGCCCCGGCGGCAGGGGTTCGGCGATCCGCACCACGGCGTCGAGGTCGACGTGGGCGGCCACGAGCTCGGCCATCGCGGCAACGGCCGCCACCGCCGCGGCCCCGTGCTCGGCCGCGGTGACGAGTCCGAGGTGCCGCGACGGGACGGCGAGTGCGTCGCGGCGCGGCAGGGCCCCGAGCACCGGGAGCCCGGCCTCCTCGGCAGCAGCGCGCAGCACGGTCTCGTGCCGCTCGCTGCCCACCTGGTTCAGGACGACGCCCGCGAGCCGCACCTCCGGGTCGAACGACCGGAACCCGTGCAGCAGCGCCGCCAGGCTGCGCGACTGCCCACGGCAGTCGACGACCAGCACCACCGGCGCCCCGAGCAGGCCTGCCACCTGCGCCGTCGAGCCGTGGCCGTCGGCGAGCCGCCCGTCGAAGAGGCCCATCACCCCCTCGACGACGGCGATCTCGGCACCGGCGGCACCGTGCCGGGCGAGTGGCGCGATGCGCTCGGTGCCGACGAGTACCGGGTCGAGGTTGCGGCCCACCCGGCCGGCGGCGAGCGTGTGGTAGCCGGGATCGATGTAGTCCGGTCCCACCTTGAACGGCGCCACGGCCGTGCCCCGCCCGCGCAGAGCGGCGATGAGCCCCGTGGCGACGGTGGTCTTCCCACTGCCGGACGCGGGCGCGCCGATGACGAGCGCCCGCGCCGTCATCGAGGGCTCCGTCCGCCACATGGACACATGTCGCGCTTCGGGCCGGCGACCGAACGGCGTGACGTGTCCATGTGGCGTCGGTCCGGGCGGTTACTGGTGACCGAGGACGGGGTGCGGGACGTACGGTGCCTCCAGCGCCGCGATCTCCTCGTCGGACAGCTCGATGTCGACCGCCGCCACCGCATCCTCGATGTGTCCGGGCTTGGTGGCCCCGACGATGGGTGCGGTGATCGCCTCCTTGTGCAGCATCCAGGCCAGTGCCACCTGCGCGAGCGGCAGGTCGCGGGCCTTCGCGACGTCGGCGACGGCGTGTACCACGGCCTCGTCGGACTCGTTGTACATGCGGTCGGCGATCGGGTCACCTCCGGACGAGCGGGTGGTGGTGCCGTGCTGGTCCGGCACGCGGGCCAGGCGCCCGCGGGCCAGCGGGCTCCAGGGGATGACGCCCACGCCCTGGTCGAGGCACTGCGGGTGCATTTCCCGCTCCTCCTCGCGGTAGATCAGGTTGTAGTGGTCCTGCATCGCGACGAACCGCGTCCAGCCACCCAGGTCGGCGGTGAACTGCGCCTTCGCGAACTGCCATGCGTACATGCTGGACGCGCCGATGTAGCGGGCCTTGCCCGCCTTCACGACGTCGTGCAGCGCCTCCATCGTCTCCTCGATCGGCGTCTCCGGATCCCAGCGGTGGATCTGGTAGAGATCGACGTAGTCGGTGCCGAGCCGGCGCAACGAGGCGTCGATGCTCGCCATGATGTGCTTGCGGGACAGACCCGCATCGTTGGGACGGTCGCTCATGCGCGAGAAGACCTTGGTGGCGAGCACGTAGTCCTCGCGGCGGGGGAAGAGTTCCGCGAGCAGCGTGCCCGTCACCTCCTCGCTGACGCCGAGTGAATAGACGTCCGCGGTGTCGTAGAAGGTGATGCCGGCCTCGGCGGCGACACGCACCTGCGGCCGTGCTGCGTCGATGTCGAGCACCCAATCCCGCCAGGACGACGAGCCGTAGCTCATCATCCCCAGACACACTCTCGAGACCTGCAGTCCTGTTGAGCCCAGTCGTGTGTACTCCACTCCGGGCACACTAATCCTGCAGCGATCTCCGAACTACCATTCGATTCCGCGCTGACCTTTCTGCCCGGAGTCCATCGGGTGTTTGATCTTCGTCGTCTGCATGACGAGATCCGCCGCGGCCACCAGCTCCGGTGCCGCGTCCCTGCCGGTGATGATCACGTGCTGCCGGCCCTGCCGGGCACCGAGCACCTCCACCACCTCGGCGACGTCCACCCAGCCCCACTTCATCGGGTACGTGAACTCGTCGAGCACGTAGACGTCGTGCACCTGCGCCTCGATGCGGCGGCGGATCTCCGCCCAGCCCTCGGCGGCGGCAGCGGCGTGGTCGTCCTCGGTGCCCTGCTTGCGGGTCCAGGACCAGCCCTCGCCCATCTTGTGCCACTCGACGGGGCCGCCCTCGCCGGTCTCGGCGTGGACGCGGCCGAGCGCGCGGAACGCCGCCTCCTCGCCCACCTTCCACTTCGCCGACTTGACGAACTGGAACACCCCGATCGACCAGCCCTGGCTCCAGCCGCGCAGCGCGAGCCCGAACGCCGCGGTCGACTTGCCCTTCATCTCCCCCGTGTGCACGACGACGAGCGACCGGTTGCGACGCTGGCGCGTGGTGAGCCCGTCGTCCGGCACGGTCGTGACCTGTCCCTGCGGCATGTGTGTGTTCCTCTCTCACGCAGCCCGGGCGGCCCGGACCACCCCGGCCACCTGGTCGGCAGAAAGCTCGGCGAGCCCGAGCGCCGGGCCACCCGCCGCGGCGGCCACCCGGGCGGCGAGGCCGAGTCGCACCGGGCCGCTCTCGCAGTCCACCACGATCGTCGCGACGCCATCGGCCGCGAGCAGGGCCGCGGCCCGGCAGGCGTCATGGACGGCGTCGCCGCCCTCGCGCGCGGCGACGGTGGCGCGGCCGTCGGTGAGCAGCACGAGCAGCGGACGCCGGCGCGGGTCACGCAACCGCTCGACGCGCAGCACCGCCCGCGCCCGGAGCAGCCCGTCGGCGAGCGGGGTGCGCCCGCCCGTACGCATCGCCGCGAGCCGAACCTGCGCCGCCGGGACGCTGGACGTGGGCGGCAGCACGAGCTCGGCCGCCGTGCCCCGGAACGTGACGAGTCCGACCTTGTCGCGGCGCTGGTAGGCGTCGCGCAGCAACGAGAGGACCGCACCGCTGACGGCGGACATCCGCGCTCGCGCGGCCATCGAGCCCGAGGCGTCCACGGCGAACAGCACGAGGTTGCCCTCTCGGCCTTCGCGCTCGGCCCGGCGCAGGTCGCCGGTGCGCAGCAGCAGACCGGCACCGGCGCGGCCACGCGCCAGCTGATGCGGCGCGGCAGCGGCGATCGTGGCAGGCAGGTGCAGGTCAGCGGCGCGGCGCGGAATCTCGCCCGACGCGCGCACCGTCCGTCCGGTGTCGGTGCGCGCCCGGGAGCGCCGGCCGGGCGCGCCCTCCCCCACTCCCGGCACCTGCAGCAGGCGGGCCCGGAACGGGGTGGAGGCGGGTGGGGCGCCTGCGCTGCGGCCATCACCTGCGGGAGCGGAGCCGCTCGGCCGGTGATCCGCGTCGGGGGCGGACGACCCGTTCTCCGACTCCGGGGCACCAGCTCCGCCGGACGGGCCACCGCCGCCCGGACCGGGGTCGTCCGGCCCGCGGCCGGGTCCGCCGTCGTCGGGGCCGCCGTCGTCCGGGGGCTCCTCGGATTCCTGCTGCGCCGCCTCGCGCAGCGCGTTGTCGAGGGCGTCGTCGTCGATTCCCGGCTCGTCGAACGGGTCGCGGCGCCGCCGGTGCGGCAGCGCGAGCCGTGCAGCCACGCGCACGTCCTCCTCGGCCACCTCGTCCGCGCCCCGCCACGCGGCGTGCGCCACGGCGGCGCGGGCGATCACGAGGTCGGCACGCATTCCGTCGACGTCGAACGCCGCGCATACGGCCGCGATGCGGCGCAGCTCGGCGTCCGGCAGCGCGACGGACCCGACCCTGGCCTGGGCAGCGGCGATCCGGGCCGCGGTCTCGGACTCGGACTCCTGCCACGCGGCGACGAACCCAGCAGGGTCGGCCTCGAACCCCATACGGCGGCGGACCACCTCGACGCGCGTGGCCACGTCCCGCGCCGCGCGCACCTCCACGGCGAGCCCGAAGCGATCGAGCAACTGCGGGCGCAGCTCCCCCTCCTCCGGATTCATCGTGCCCACCAGCAGGAACCGAGCCGCGTGCGAGACCGACACCCCGTCCCGCTCCACGTGCGCGCGGCCCATGGCCGCGGCGTCGAGCAGCAGGTCGACGAGGTGGTCGTGCAAGAGGTTGACCTCGTCGACGTAGAGCACGCCGCGGTGGGCGTCGGCGAGAAGCCCCGGCTGGTAGGCGCGCACACCCTCGCGCAAGGCCCGCTCCAGATCGAGGGAGCCGACCAGCCGGTCCTCCGTGGCGCCGACGGGCAGTTCGACGAGGCGAGCTGCGCGTGTCTCGCTCGCTCCGGACCCCCGCTCGTGCGGGCCGTCGGGGCAGTCCGCGTCGGGGGCGCCGGCCGTGGGGTCGCAGCTGAAGCGGCAGCCGGAGACGACGGCCAGGCGCGGCAGCAGCGCCGCCAGCGCGCGGACGGCCGTCGACTTCGCGGTGCCCTTCTCGCCACGCACGAGCACCCCACCGATACCCGGGTGCACGGCGTTGAGCAGCAGCGCGAGTCGCAGGTCGTCGTGGCCGACCACGGCGGAGAAGGGAAACGTGCTCATCAGCGCGAGCCTGCCAGAACGGACGTCACCACCGGGAGACCAACGGGCACACCGTGACTGATCACATGTTCAAGTGCGCGGATGTCGATGTGTTTCTCGACGAGATCGCCGAGCAGGTCGAGCTGGGCGTCGCGCTGCGCGGCGAAGCTGGTGGCCGGTGCCGGAACGAAGCCGGCGCGGCCCGCCTGCTGCGCCACCCGTGCCAGCAGCAACCGTCGGAAACCGTCGTTCTCCAGCAGGCCGTGCCAGTGGGTACCGATCACGGCTCCCGCGTCGGATCCCTCCTGGCCGGCCCCAGTGGACTCCAGCAGCGGCGGATCGCCGGAGTGGACCACGCGTCCGTGGTGGATCTCGTAGCCGCACACCGGCTCGCCCCACGCCGTGCCCGCCGGATTGCCGAGGTGCTTCTC
>DASYES010000200.1:0-2863 GCA_036498885.1 Pseudonocardia sp. | reverse complement strand
GCACCGACGCCGAGGCCCTGCACGAGCCGAGCGACGACCAGCAGGATCGGGGCCCACACCCCGATGCTCGCGTACGGCGGGAGCACGCCGATCCCGAACGTGGCGAGACCCATCACGAGCATCGCGGCGACCAGTGGGGGCTTGCGACCGAACCGGTCACCGATGTGCCCGGCGACGATGCCACCCAGCGGGCGGGCGAGGAATCCGACGGCGAACGTCGCGAAGGCGGCGAGGGTACCGGCGACCGGGTTCACGGACGGGAAGAACTGGTCGCTCAGGACGAGCGCGGCTGCCGTCGCGTAGATGAGGAAGTCGAACCACTCGAGCGTGGTGGCGAACACGGCAGCCGCCGCGAGTCTGCCCATCTGCTTGGTGGAAGGGAGGTCGGCATTCTCTGAGCTCATCGAGGTCCACCTCCGGGCCGCACCGCTGCAGCGCCACGACGTCAACGTCAGTACGAACGATCGTTCAGACGATAATCACATGGGAGCCCGTCGAGCAAGATGCACGGAGCCGCGCGGCCGAGCGCGGCGTTACGGGCCGATCAGTCGTGCCGGGGAAGTGGTGCCTCGACGAGCGCCAACGCATAGCGCGCGTGCTGCTCGGCGAGCTGGCCTCGGGACAGGCGCCCGTCCGGTCGGTACCAGGTGGCGATGGCCGCGCACAGCGAGAGGATGCTGCGGGCCGCATCGGCGGGGTAGGGCGTGCGGAACTCCCCGCTCTCGACGCCCTGGACGACGATCTGCTCGATGAGCGACTGGGTGTCGTCCCGCTCGGCGACCAGTCGCTCCCGGTCCGGACCCTGCAGGTAGCGGACCTCGCTGGCCGAGACGAGCATGGCGACCTGGTGGTCCACCACGAACCCGACGTAGGCGCGGACGGCGTCGCGCATCCGTGGGCTCGCGGCATCTCCCGCGTCCTCGACCGCCCGCACCACCCGGGCGTACAGCTCGGCGTTGGCGTGCCGCAGTACCTCGGCGAGAAGGCGGGACTTCGACGGGAAGTAGTTGTAGAGGTTCGACAGGCTGGTGCGCGCGCCGCGGGCTACGTCGCGCATGGACGCTCCATTGAAGCCGCTCGTGCCGAAGGCTTCGAGCGCCGCGTTGAGAATCGCTGCCTCGTTGCCGCGGCCGGTGTCGGCGATGAGGGCGGCTCCACGCGAACGGTCGATCACGCCAATCAGGCTATACCACACCTGCATGGCGAACTGCCCGACTTGACCTGCGATCTTCCCGATGGTTCTGTAATTGACAAGAACGCTCGTTCATGTGGCGAGGACGACGTGGCAGGAGGGCCAATGACACGCGGGCGAACTGCTCCGCCCCGTGCCCGAACAGGCGGGTTCTTCGAGGACTTCGCTGTCGGGCAGCGGTTCACCAGCAGACCCCGGACCGTCACGCCGGCCGATCTCGCCGACTTCACCCGGCTCAGCGGCGACGACCACCCCGTGCACACCGATCCCGGCTATCCCGGCGGCCCGATACTGCAGGGTCCTTTCGGACTGGCGGTCGCGATGGGGCTGCTGCAGTCCCTCGAGCTGCACGGCGACCGCGCTGCCACCACCGTGCTGGGCCTGCTGGACACGCACTGGTCCTACCGGCGCCCGATTCGGGTGGGCGACGAGCTCCACCTCGACCTGACGATCGTGCGCTGCCGCCGCACGAGGGCGGGCGACCGGGGCGTCGTCACCAGGCACATGATTCTCGCGGGCGCCGACGGGCAGAGCCGGCAGGAGGGGACGACGTCCGTGCTGCTGACCGCGCGGGAGCCGGGACCGGACCCGGTCGGCCGCGCGTTCGGCACGACGGGGTGGGGCGAGGCGCTCGCGGAGCGGCTGCGCGAGGATCCGGCCTTCGCCGAGGCGCTCGAGTCATGGGACGGGACGATCGGGCTGCGAGCCGGCGAGCACGAGGTGCACCTGCGGGTGTACCGGGGCGCAGTGATCGAGGTGTCACGGCGGGCGGCTCTCGGCGCGACGTTCACCATGGAGGCCGACGAGCTCACCTGGACCGAACTTGTCACCGCGGCGTCCAACGAGTTCATGCGCCGCAGCATGTCCGGGCAGTTCGCGGTGCGCGGCAACGGTTACGAGTACCTGCGCCTGACCCCGGTGCTGAACCTGATGGCCGACGCGGCGCGGGCACTCGCACAAGAGGAGCAGCATGAACGGCAGTAACGGCATCGAGGCCGCGTACCTGCAGGTCGGGGGATCGCTCGCGTTCGTCGAACAGAGCGGAGCGGGCATCCCGGTGCTGTGCCTGCACACCGCGGGGCAAAGCGGCGTGCAGTGGCGGCACGTCACCGGTGAGCTGGCTGCGCTGGGCTACCGCGCCGTGGTGCCGGACCTGCCCGGTCACGGTCGATCCGAACCCGCTGTCGGTGGGCCGGTCACCGATCTCGGGGTCTACGCGGCGTGGTGCGTCGAGCTGATCGAGCTGCTGGGGCTGGAACGGCCCTTCGTGGTCGGCTGCTCCATCGGCGGCAAGACCGCTCTCGACATCGCGAGGCGGATCCCCGATCGGCTCTCCGGCGTCGTCGCGATGGCCGCGGATGCCTGGACCGGCGGCAGGCCGAGCGTGCGCGGGTTGCGCCGCGAACTGTCCGACGTCGCCGCGCCGAGCCGCAGCGACCGCACCTACCTCGGCACGCTCGCCGTCGTCGGACGGTCGGTGCCGCCGCAACGAGCCGAGCTGATCGCGACCATGCACCGGCGGGAGGATCCGGCGGTCTCCCTGTCGGACCTGATCGCCTGGGCCGGCCACGACCTGCGCGCCGAGCTGCCGTCGATCACGTGCCCCGCGCACCTTGTCGTCGGCGCCGACGACCTGTGGGTCGACGCCGCCGACGTCCGCCGGGCCGCCGA
>DASYES010000199.1:0-1896 GCA_036498885.1 Pseudonocardia sp. | reverse complement strand
GGTGCGGGCCGGTGGCCGCATCAGCCAGCCGTCGCGGGCCTCCTCAGAGCTGAGGCCTTCCCGGTAGGCGTAGGTCTCCCCCGCCTCGATGATCCGGGAGAAGAACGGCCAGATCTGCGGCCAATCCTCCTCCGTGGCCGTCCGCACCGTCATGAGCCGGCGCACCCGTCGACGGGCTCACGGATCGGACCGGCGAGGAAGCCGGGGTGCGGGGTGCACTGGTCGGCCCGGCGGGGCACGTGGGTACGGGCGATCACGTCGGCGACGCTAGCCGCCGCGCCGCACGAAGGGCACCAGGAACCGGCAAGACCGGACGGTCTCACCTGGACGGTCCGGTACGATCCGACGGTGTCAGCAGTCCGGCTGTCCCCGACGTCCTACGTCGTGCTCGGGATGATCGCCCTACGCGGCCCGTCCACGCCGTACGACCTCAAACGGGCCGTGGGGCACTCGGTCGGCTACTTCTGGAACTTCCCGCACGCCCAGCTCTACTCCGAGCCCGACCGCCTGGCCGCCACCGGGCTGCTCGCCCTCTCCGTCGAGGACACCGGACGGCGGCGCAAGACCTACTCCCTCACCGGTGCCGGGCGCGAGGCCCTGCGCAGCTGGTTGGCCTCGCCCACCGACGAGCACTTCCAGATGCGCGACATCGCCGAGCTCAAGCTGTTCTTCAACGAAGTCGGCGCGCCGGCCAACGTGCCGAATCTCGCCGCCGAGCAGATCAAGCAGCACGAGCAGCGCATCGCCGTCTACGAGGGCATGGTCGAGCGGTTCGGCGACGATCCCGCGAGCCGGCCCCGGATGATCACACTGGAGCTGGGTCTGGAGATGGAGCACGCCGCGCTACGGTTCTGGACGGCACTCGCGGAGGGCGACCTCGACCGGCTGCGCCGCTCCCGCAAGGTCTGAGGAGCACCCCGCCTGTCGCCAGGTGGAATGAATCGGGCACCCGGAGGCTTAGCAAGGTATGGCGGGCATCACACGAGGATTCCTGGGGCGCCGCGGCGACCGCGACCCACGGCTGCCCCCGGGCCAGTACGACGCGCGTGACCAGTGGCCGGTGCTGCATGCCGAGGCCACCCCGCGGATCAGGACCGAGACGTGGACGTTCACCGTCGAGGGCCTGGTGGAGCAGGAGGTGAGCTGGACGTGGGACGAGATCCGCGCCCTCCCCCGCGCCCGCTACGAGGGTGACATCCACTGCGTCACCGCATGGTCCAAGTTCGGCATGACCTTCGACGGGGTCTCGGTCGACACGCTGCTCGCAGCGGCACGCCCGCTGCCCGGCGCCACGTACGTCGTCGCGTTCTCGCACACCGGGTACACCACGAACCTCCCCCTGGCCGACGTCACCGACGGCAAGGCCTGGGTCGTCTGGGACGCCGACGGGCACCCGCTCACCGCGGAACACGGTGGCCCCGCGCGGCTGCTCGTGCCGCACCTCTACTTCTGGAAGAGCGCGAAGTGGGTGTCCGGGCTGCGCCTGCTCGACCACGACGAGCCGGGGTTCTGGGAGCGCAACGGCTACCACGACCGTGGCGACCCCTGGCTCGAGCAGCGCTACCAGGGCGACTGACCGGTGGCCGAGCGATGACCCTCACCCCAGGTGGCACCACCCACCGCCGCACGCTTCGCTGGCAGACCGCCCGGGTGCTCTCGGTGCGCGACGAGACGCAGCGGGCACGCACGTTCCGCCTCGCGCTGCCCGAGCCCCGCCTGCACCTCGCCGGCCAGCACTACGTCGTGCGGCTCACGGCGCCCGACGGCTACACCGCCGCACGCTCGTATTCGGTGGCGTCCGCTCCCGACGGCACGGGCGAGATCGAGCTCACCGTCGAGAAGCTGGAGGGCGGCGAGGTCTCGGAGTTCCTGCACGACGTCGTGCGTCCCGGCGAC
>DASYES010000198.1:0-2270 GCA_036498885.1 Pseudonocardia sp. | reverse complement strand
GGCCTCGTGGCCCCGCACGCCCTGGCCGGTGCCCCGCACGTAGATGATCTTGGGGTTGGCCGCCCGCAGGTCGTCGACGCCCAGCCGCAGCGTGACCAGCGCGTCGGGCCGCATGTTGGTGAGGAACACGTCGCTGGTGGCGGCCAGCTTCATGAGGAGGTCACGGCCCTGCTCGGTCTTCAGGTCGATCCCCACGCTGCGCTTGCCCCGGTTGGGCAGCTCGATCATGTGGTTGATCCCACCGGGGCCCGACGGCACCAGCCCGGACGTGACGAGCCCCCGCTGGGGGTCGCCCGACTCGGGGTGCTCGACCTTGATCACATCCGCCCCCCATTCGGCCAACACCGCCCCCGCGGCCGGCACGTAGGTCCACGCCGCCACCTCGAGGATGCGCACGCCGTTCATGGTTCCGGTCATGGGTGGAGGTCTCCTTGGGATGTCCGGTCGCCGGGCGGCCTGAGCGAGGGGTGGGTGCGGTGGGTGGTGGTCTGGTCAGTCCGAGGCGGGCAGGGGCTTGGCCCCCTTGACGGGGAGCAGGCGTCCTTCGATCGACAACGAGCCGTCGCCGGCCTTCACGCACAGCAACTCCGCGCCGGTCTCGTCGTCGGCGTAGCGCTTGCCCAGCAACGAACCTTCGGCGAACGCCGGGTCGAGCTCGGCGGCGACCACGTCCTCCCCGGCCGCCACCATGGGCGCCCCGCCACACCGCAGGTCGGTGGTGCCCTGCGGGATCTTCACCAGGACGATCTCGGTGGTGCAGGCCGCGCTGCGCCAACGGGAGCCCGGCGTGAGGTCATCGGTCATGGGCGATCCCCCTGGTCAGCACCCTGTAAGCCGCGCAACCTTAGACCCCGTTCTCGCACCTGCAAACCACGTTCTCATTATCCGACCGCTCCACTCCCGGGGTCCGGTCATTCATCGATCCGGTCACGCGACGGCGCATCCGACGCGAAGTGACCGGAGCCCGATCCGACGACGGCCGCGGGCGACTGACCGGAGTCCGGTGGGACGGGAGCGACCCCAGGGGCGCCGCCCGCTCAGGGGGCAGCGATCGCGGTGCGCAGGTCCTCGAGGGACTCGCGGAGCAGCGGTTGCAGCTCGGCGGATCCCGCGTCGTCGACCCAACGCTCGAACGCCACGCGGAACACGGCCATCCCCGCCTCGGCAGTCAGCGTGGCGGCGACGGCGGGCACGCCGCGCCGCCCGAGGGCGTCGGCCACAGCCGCGCCCAACGTCGCCAGCTTGATCAGCTCGCGCTCGCGCAGTTCGGCGCTGGCCACGATCACGGCCTGGCGCTGCCGGGCGTGGTCCTGCCGCCCGTCGAACATGGCGCCGACCGCATCGAGTCCCGCGGCCACCGCTTCGATCGCGGAGGCCGACTCCGGCGCGCCGACGACCGCGTCGACCAGCAGTTCCTGGAGCATCGTCGACCCGGAGAACAGCACCTCGCGCTTGTCGGTGAAGTAACGGAAGAACGTGCGCTCCGTGAGCCCGGCCCGCGACGCGATCTCCGCCACCGTGGTGTTCTCGAACCCGCGCTCGCCGAAGAGGGCCAGGGCGGCCTGCTCCAGCCGCCCGCGACCATCGGGTTCCCAGCGCACCATGCCGTGATCCTACTGCTGATGTCAGTTCCTGACATGACCGCGCTACGGTGATGTCAGCAACTGACATCACGGATCGTCGCGGCGGCCTGCGCCGTGCCCGATCCGGCAAACGGAGGTCTTCCCATGCACGTCTTCGTCACCGGCGCATCCGGCTGGATCGGCTCGGCGGTCGTTCCCGAACTCATCGGGGCCGGCCACCAGGTCACCGGCCTCGCCCGCTCCGACGCCTCGGCCGCGGCCCTCGACGTTGCGGGAGCCGCCGTGCTTCGCGGCGACCTCGACGACCTCGATGCCCTGCGGGCCGGAGCCGACGCGGCCGACGGCGTGATCCACCTGGCGTTCAAGCACGACATCGCGTTCACCGGCGACTTCGCAGGAGCAGCCGAAGCCGATCGCCGGGCGGTCGACGCGTTCAGCGAGGTGCTCGCCGGTTCGGGTCGACCGTTCGTCCTGGCGTCGGGCCTCCTGGGCATCGCGCCCGGCCGGCTCGCCACCGAGGACGACGGCCGCACGCCCGACCCTGCAGCGGTACCGGAGGGCGGGCCGTCGGACCGTCTCGCCACCGCGCAGGCGACGCTCGCGTTTGCGGACCGCGACATCCGCTCGTCGGTGGTCCGCCTGCCCCCGACCGTGCACGGCGCCGGCGACCACGGCTTCGTCGCGATG
>DASYES010000197.1:0-3204 GCA_036498885.1 Pseudonocardia sp. | reverse complement strand
CGAGCGATGCCCAGCACCACGTTCTGGTCGCGGTTGTCGTCCAGCACGAGGTCGGCCACCTCGTCGGTCATCTCCACGAGCAGGGCGTCCCGGCCGGCCCGGTCCAGCTCGCCGGCCGCGACGAGCCGGTCGAGCAGGATCTTGATGTTGACCTCGTGGTCGGAGCAGTCGACGCCGGCCGAGTTGTCGATGGCATCGGTATTGATCTTCCCGCCGCGGCGGGCGAACTCGATGCGCCCGCGCTGGGTCAACCCGAGGTTGCCGCCCTCGCCCACCACCTTCACGCGCAGCTCGGCGGCGTCGGCCCGCACGGCATCGTTCGTCTTGTCCCCCGCATCGGCGTTCGACTCGTCCGTCGCCTTCACGTAGGTGCCGATCCCGCCGTTCCACAGCAGGTCGGCCGGGGCGCGCAGGATCGCCGCGATCAGCTCCGGTGGGCTCAGCCTCGACACGTCCTCGGCGAGCCCCAGCGCGGCGCGGATCTCCGGCCCGAGCGGCACGGACTTCGCCGATCGGGGCCAGACGCCACCGCCCGTGCTGATCACCGACCGGTCGTAGTCGTCCCACGACGACCGCGGCAGCGCGAACATCCGCCGCCGTTCTGCGAAGCTGCGGGCCGCGTCGGGGGACGGGTCGAGGAAGACGTGCCGGTGGTCGAACGCCGCGAGCAGCCGGATGTGCGGCGACAGCAGCATCCCGTTGCCGAACACGTCGCCGGACATGTCACCGATGCCGACGACGGTGAACTCCTGGGTCTGTGTGTCGATCCCGAGCTCACGGAAGTGGCGCTTGACGCTCTCCCACGCGCCCCTCGCGGTGATGCCCATGGCCTTGTGGTCGTAGCCGACGGACCCACCGGAGGCGAACGCGTCGCCCAGCCAGAAGCCGTAGGACGCGGCAACCTCGTTGGCCGTGTCGGAGAACCGGGCCGTGCCCTTGTCGGCCGCGACCACGAGGTACGAGTCGTCCCCGTCATGGCGGACCACGCCGGTCGGCGCGACCGTGACGCCCGGCTTGCCCTCGTGGCTGACCAGGTTGTCGGTCAGGTCGAGCAGGCCGGAGATGAAGGTCCGGTAGCAGGACTCGACCTCGTCGGGGCCGGGGTCGCTCCTGCGCACGATGAACCCGCCCTTGGCCCCGACCGGCACGATCACCGCATTCTTGACGGCCTGGGCCTTGACCAGCCCCAAGATCTCGGTGCGGTAGTCCTGCGGACGGTCGGAGTAGCGCAGACCGCCGCGGGCTACGGCGCCGAACCGCAGGTGGACGCCCTCCACCCGCGGCGAGTACACGAAGATCTCGAACTTCGGCCGCGGCGCCGGCATGTCGGGCACCGCAGCCGGATCGATCTTGAACGAGAAGAAGGGACGCTCGCGGAACCAGTTGGTGCGCAGCGTTGCGCTGATCATCGCCAGGTAGGAGCGCAGGATGCGGTCGGCGTCGAGGCCCGTCACGGCGTCGATCAGGCCGCGCGCGTCGGTCAGCGCTGCGTCCATCTCCCGCTCGCGGTCTTCCAGAGACGGGTCGAACCGGGCCCGGAACAGCGCGAGGAGGGCCCGCGCCACGGCAGGCTGCGCGAGCAGCGTGTCGGCCATGTACTGCGCCCCGTAGGGCGAGCCGAGCTGCCGGGCGTAGCGGGCGTAGGCGCGCAGCACAGCAACCTCACGCCACGGCAGCCCGGCCCGCAGCACGAGCGCGGAGAACCTGTCGGTCTCGGTGTCACCGCGCCACGCAGCGCTGAACGCCATGCAGAAGCCGCGTTCGATCGCCTCGTCGGTGCGTTCGGCCAGCACGGCGCTCGTGGCGTCGTCGACCTGAAGCCCGAAGTCGTAGAGCCAGCAGCGCAACCCGTCGGCCCGGACGAACTCCGACGGACGCTCGTCGAGCACCTCCACACCGAGCTGCTGGAGCAGCGGCAGCACCGAGGTCAGCGTGGCGGGCGCCCCTGCGAGGTAGAGGCTGAACCGCCGGTCCCCGGTGCCGGCCGACGGACCCTGCGGGGAGTAGAGGCGCACATCGAACGCGCCGGGACCGGCGAGCGCGGCGACCCGGCGCAGGTCCTCGACGGCGTGCTCCGGCGCCACGGCCGCCTTGTAGGGCTCCGGCACGCCAGGCAGCAGAGCCGCGAAATCCGCTCCCCCGGCCTGGCTGAGCAACCGGTCGTCCCACGTACGGGCGGCCTCGGTCAGCTCGTCCTGCAGCGCCTGCACGTCGACGTCACCGAAGCCCGACGCGTTCGCATCCGTGTGCACCGTGAAGTGCACGAGAGCGAGGTTCGACTCCGAGACGCGGGCGTTCTGGTCCACGCTGCGCCCGCCGAGGCCGCGTTGCAGCACGTCGGCCATTCGCAGCCGGGACGCGTTGGTGTAGCGGTCGCGGGGCAGGTAGACGAGGCAGGAGATGAACCGCCGGTAGGGGTCGGGCCGCAGGAACAGCCGCACCGCCCGCCGCCCGGCGACGGCGAGCACACCCACCGCTGTGTCGTGCAGGCGCTGCTCGCTAGCGCTGAACAGCTCCTCCCGCGGCAGCCCGGAGATCACCTCGAGCATCTGCTGACCGGAGTAGGACTCCAGCGGGAACCCGGCGCGGTGGATGGCGTTGCGCACCCTGCGCTCGATGACCGGGATGTCGAGGACGCTCTCGTACAGCGCCGCCACCGTGAGCATGCCGAGGAAGCGGTGCTCGCCGACGAGCCGTCCGTCGGCGTCGACGGTGCGCACGGCCAGGTAGTACGGGTGAACGGGCCGCAGCGGGCTCAGCGCATTGGCGCGCGTGAGCACCAGCACGTCACCCGGGCCGTCCCCCAGGTCGACCGGGGGGGTGAAGGTCTCGGTGATCCCGTTCTCGCCGCGCAGCACGCCCAGCCCGGACTCGGGGACGGCACGCAGCTCCCCCGAGTCCTCCGGCACCGTGTAGCAGCGGTAGCCGAGGAACGTGAAGTGGTCGTCGGCGAGCCAGCGCAGCAGCTCCGCGACATCAGCTGGGTCCGTGCCACCGGGCACGGCAGGCTGCGCGGGCAGCGCGTCTGCCACCTCCCTCGCCTTGGCGGCCATGGGCTCGACGTCGTCGACCACCTCGCGCACATCGCGAAGCACCCGGCCGAGCTCGCGCTCGAGCTCCCCGGCGTCGATCTGGGCGGGGGTCAGGTCGAGGTGGATCCACGACTCCACGAGCGCACCCGGTGGCGGAGCGGCCGGATCGGCC
>DASYES010000196.1:0-3723 GCA_036498885.1 Pseudonocardia sp. | reverse complement strand
CCGGGTCCTCGACAGGACTGTCCCCCATTCTTGTGAACGCAAGCTGTGCGGGGCCGACGTGCTACCTCGGCGGCCGTACCCGAGCGGTATGGCTCCGAGGTGCGTTCGCGATCAGGTAGCGTCCTTGTGTGCAGCTGCCGGTGAATCCCACCGCCGCCTATCTCGTCGTCCTGCTGTGGACGTCTCTTCCGTTCACGCCTGCCGAGCCGGTGCTGGTCGTCGGCGGGTCCTGGTCGGCCGACGGGACGCTGTGGCTGCCGCTGGTGATCGCGGCCTCCGCGATCGGTTCCCTCCTCAGCGACCTCGTCAAGTACGCCATCGGCTGGTACGCCGGTCCCGCGCTGCTCGCGCGGCTGCGGCGCCGACCGGCAGGAGCACGCGCGGCCGACTGGGTCGAGGGCCGGGTACGCACGGCCGGGGCCGGGGTGATCGTGCCGTCGTACTTCGTGCCGATCGGCGTTGTGGTCTCGACGCTGCTGTGCGGCGCGCTGCGGCTGCCGCTGCGCGCGGTCGCGCTGGCGTCGGTGCTCGGCGCGCTGCTCTGGTCGGCGGTGTACGTCCTGATCGGCTACGCCGGCGGGAAGGTGACGGGCGACCCGCTGCTCGGCGTTGCGATCGGCGTACCCGCCGCACTCGCCGTGGGCGCGCTACTGGCCCGCCGCGCTCGGCGGGAATCCACCGACGTCCGGCAGCCGGGCAGCGCGCCGCCACTCAGCGACCCAGGATCTCCGTGACCGAGCCGGGCAGGTCCGGCACCGCTCCCGGGGCGAGGACGTCGTCGACCGCCTCGACGTCGACACGGTGCGTCTGGAGTCGTCCGCTGCGGATGTCCTCCGCGTAGTGGCAGGCGACCCGGTGCCCTGCGGGTGCACCGTCGATCACACGCAGCACGGGCCGCTCGTCGTCGCAACGCGTCGGCTGGCGCCAGGGGCAGCGGGTGTGGAATCGGCATCCGCTGGGGGGCGCGGCGGGCGACGGCAGGTCCCCGGTGAGCAGGATGCGCTCCCGGCGGTCCTCCAACTCGGGGTCCGGCACCGGCACGGCCGAGAGCAGGGCCCGCGTGTAGGGATGCTGCGGATCGTCGTAGAGCGCCTGGGAGGGCGCCTCCTCGACGAGCCCGCCGAGGTACATCACGCCCACCCGGTCGCTCACGTGGCGCACGACCGCCAGATCGTGCGCGATCACCAGGTAGGTGAGGCCCAGCTCCGCCTGCAGTCTGGCGAGCAGGTTCAGGACCTGTGCCTGCACCGAGACATCCAGCGCAGACACAGGTTCATCGGCCACGATCAAGTCGGGCTCGACGCAGAGCGCACGGGCGATCCCGATGCGCTGGCGCTGGCCACCGGAGAACTCGTGCGGGTAGCGGCGCAGCGCGCCGGCCGGCAGCCCGACCGAGTCGACGAGGTCACGCAGGCGCGCTCCGTCGGCCGCGGGTCCGCGCGAGAGCCCGTGAGCCTTCATTCCCTCGGTGAGCAGCGACTCAACGGACTGCCGGGGGTCCAGGCTGGACATCGGGTCCTGGAACACCATCTGGAAGCGCCGGCGCATCCGGCGCAGCTGCTCGCCCCGCAGGTGCGCCACGTCGACGCCGTCGAACGTCACCTGCCCCGCGGTCAGATCCACGAGCCGTAGGATCGCCCGGCCGAGGGTGGACTTGCCGCAGCCCGACTCGCCCACCAGCCCGTAGGTCTCGCCACGTCCGATGTGAAGCGAGACGCCGTCCACCGCGTACACGTGCCCGACGGTGCGGTCGAGCACGACGCCGCGCTTGATCGGGAAGTGCACCGCGAGATCGCGGACGTCGAGCAGGGGTTCGCTCGTCTCCATGGCGGTCACTCCGCGCTCGCCGGGACGGGGTTGTGGCACCGCAGCAGCCGGCCGCCGCTCGTCTCGACCGGGGGGCTGACCTCGGCGCATCGATCGATCTCCCGCTGGCACCGCGGCGCGAACGCGCAGGCGTGGTCCCACGGCAGGTTGTCGACCACGGATCCGCGGATCGCCTCCAGCTCCTCCCCCGGCGGCGCGTCCAGCCGGGGGATCGAGCGCAGCAGTCCATGGGTGTAGGGGTGTCGCGGCGTGCCGAAGAGCCGGTGCCGCTGCGCGCGCTCGACGATGCGCCCGCTGTAGAGCACGTTCACCGTCTCGCACAGCCCGGCGACGACGCCGAGGTCGTGCGTGATCATGATCAGAGCCGCACCAGTCTCCTGCACGAGCTCGGACAGCAGCCCGAGGATCTGCGCCTGGATCGTGACGTCGAGGGCGGTGGTCGGTTCGTCGGCGATGAGCAGGCGTGGCTGGCAGGCGAGGGCGATCGCGATGAGGGCGCGCTGGCGCATTCCGCCGGAGAGCTGGTGGGGGTAGGAGTCGAGCCTGCGCCGGGGGTCGGGGATGCCTACCCGCTCCAGCAGCTCGGCCGCGGCCTTGCGGGCCTTGTCGCCCGCCATCCCCCGGTGCCGGCGCAACACTTCGGTGACCTGCAGGCCGATCGGGATCACGGGGTTGAGCGACGAGAGTGGGTCCTGGAACACCATCGACAGGTCGCGGCCGCGGCGCTCGCGCATCTGCGTCTCGGACAGCGTCAGCAGATCCGTGCCGTCCATCCGCACCGATCCCGTGACCCGCACCCCGCGAGCCGGCAACAGCCGCATGATCGCCAGCGACGTCACCGACTTGCCGCAGCCGGACTCCCCGACGAGGCCGACCACCTGACCCGGAGCGACGTCGAAGCTCACGCCGTCGACGGCGATCGTGTCGGGCTCACGGCGGCGGGTGAAAGCGACCTGCAAATCACGGACTTCCAGCAAAGCACTCATCGGCGCCCCTTGGGGTCGAGGGCCTCGCGCAGCGACTCGCCGAGGAGCGTGAAGCCCAGCGCCACCACGATGATCGCGGCCGCCGGGAAGAAGGCGAGCGCGGGTCGCACGTCCAGGTAGGTCTGCGCCTGCGCGAGCATGAGCCCCCATTCGGCGCGACCCGGGTCGGCGTCGCCCAGGCCCAGGAAGGACAGCGCCGCCGCGTCCAGGATCGACGTGGCGAGCGTGAGCGTGGCCTGCACGATGACGGGCCCGATGGCGTTGGGGAGCATGTGCCGCAGCACCACCGCGCTCCGCTTCACACCCAGCGCCGTGGCCGCGACGACGTGGTCGCTCTCCCGCTGCGCGAGCATCGAGCCGCGGAGCAACCGCGCGAAGATCGGCACGCCGACGATCGCCACCGCGATGATGACCGTGGTCTGCGACGGGCTCGCGGCCAGCGCCGCCACGGAGATCGCGAGCAGCAGGCTCGGGATGGCCAGCAGGACGTCGGTGATGCGCATGAGCAGGGTGTCCACCCAGCCGCCGAACGCACCGGCGAGGGCGCCGATCACGATCCCGGCCGCGAGCCCGATCAGCGTGGCGAGCACGCCCACCAGCAGCGTCTGTTGCGCGGCCAGGATCACCCGGGAGAAGAAGTCGCGCCCGAGCTGGTCGCTGCCCAGCGGGAAGCCGTCCTGCGGTCCGGGGATCGAGCCCGGCCGCAGGTTCTCCTGCAACTGCGGGAACGCCTCGGCCGCCCCGTGCGGGGCGATCAGCGGCGCCAATGCGGCGACCACCACGAACAGGCCGACGATCACTGCGCCTGCGATCGCCACCGGGTCGCGGCGCAGCCGCTGGAACGCCTCCGAGCTGAGGCTGCGTCCGGCGGAGAGGTCATCGATGCGCGCCTTCCGGCGCTCCGCCCACG
>DASYES010000195.1:0-2119 GCA_036498885.1 Pseudonocardia sp. | reverse complement strand
CACGGCCGCCACCCTCGCTCCGCTCGCACCCGCGGCGAGGAGCCCACGGGCGGCGGCGAGGACGTTGCCCCCGCGGTTCAGCTCGATCTCGGCCAGCGCCCGCCGCATCTCCACGTGCGACGCCTGCGGCGTATGCGCCAGCACCGCCGCTGAGACCAGCGGCACCGCCATGCCGTCGACGGTCAGCAGGCCGGCCGCGCGGGCGGCCTCCACGAACTCGTCGAGCTGCGCCGCGCCATCGCGGTCCGGCAGGCCGAGGAGCGGGACGAGGACCTCGGCCTCCAGGGACGCACCGAGCGCGCGGGCGAGGAGAAGGCCGCGCACTCCCGACCCGAGACCGTGCACGGCGTAGCCGAGCTGCGCGAGCAGCCCCGCAGGCGGGCGGCTCGGCGCGCCGAGCCGGGTGCGGTCCGGACCGGCCTGCTCGACGAGGGCGGTCAGCAGCCGATCGACAAGAGCCGGTGACCCGGCCGTCTGGACGAGCACCTGGTCGACGAGCTCTGCCGGCGGGTGCTCGGGCATGCCGGGCCGGCTGTCGAGGAGCAGACCGGCCCGGACGGACACGCCGGCACGGTCGAGCGCGTCGAGCACCACCGGGGGCCGGCTCACGGCCAGCGTCGCGCCGAGAGCAGCGGTGCCCGCGGGGCGCGGCCACGGCCGGTGGGCGACCACGACGTAGCCGTGCGGAGTCGCCGCCACCTCCGCGAGCCGGTCCAGCTCGGCCGGGCTCAGCAGATGGGTGTCGTCCACCAGCAGTGCCGAGTCGGGCGCGAGGAGGTCACCCGGCGCCGGCACGTCGTGCCGGACGGCGATGCCGGCGTCCCGGAACGCCCCGGACATCGCCTCGAGGAGCACGGTCTTGCCGTGCCCGCCCGTCGCGATGATGTCCACCCTGCGCACCCCTGCGCCCGCGGCGGCCGCCTCGCGGACCAGCCGCCGGGCAACCGGTGCGCCTGCCACCGCACTCTCCGACGCGAACCCCGGGACCGGCTGAGTTCGCGTCGACACCAGCTGACCCCCGTCCTGCGTCTGTTCGATGGGCGCCCGGGAGCCTACCGAGAGTGGTGAGCGTCTCCACGCGCCACCGCCGTGAACAGGGTGGATGTCCGCCGATCGGGGCAACAGGAACCGCCATCCGGAGGCAGGCAAGGCCCCGACGCCCGATCGTGGGGGTGTAGACGGTCACATGGGCAGCTGTTGCCCAATCGCGATCTCTCCACTATCAAGTGGTCGATCTCGGCGACGTCCTCGAAACGGACATCGGCGGCCGGCGCGGCGGAGGGAAGCACGCAGTGCACGAAGAAACGAACATTCCGGTCGTCGTACTCTGCGGAGGGCAAGGGACACGCATTCGCGAAGCCAGCGAACGGCTACCCAAGGGGATGGTCGACATCGGCGGCCGCCCGATCCTCTGGCACATCATGAAGCTCTACAGCCACTACGGCTACCGCCGCTTCGTGCTGTGCCTGGGCTACAAGGGCTGGGAGATCAAGCAATTCTTCCTCGACTATCGCGCCCACATGTCCGACTTCACGCTGTCGCTGTCCACGGGCGACCACCAACCGCAGTTCCGCAACGGCGTTGCGGACGAGAACTGGGAGATCACTTTTGCCGAGACCGGGCTCGCGGCCGGAACCGGCGCCCGGTTGCGCCGTATTCGCCACTACATCGACACGCCCCGATTCATGGTTACCTACGGAGACGGCGTGAGCGCCGTGGACATCGCGAACCTGGCGGCTGTCCATGCGAAAGGTGGCCGCGTCGGCACCGTCACGGGGGTACACCCGACGTCGAAGTTCGGCGAGATGCAGGTCGAGGGAAACGTCGTCTCGGAGTTCAACGAGAAGCGCACGCAGGTCGACGGCTGGGTCAGCGGCGGGTACTTCATGTTCGAGAGATCGTTCCTCGACGACTATCTCGACGACGCCGAGGACCTGTTCCTCGAAGCATCGCCACTGCAGAAACTCGCCCGCAACCAGCAGCTCACGGTGAACAAGCACGAGGGCTTCTGGGCCGCGATGGACACCTACAAGGACTACGAATGGCTCAACAAGCACTGGGCCACGGGCAAGGCCCCCTGGAAACTGTGGGAAGACGAATCCCGCGGCTGGTGACGTCG
>DASYES010000194.1:0-10366 GCA_036498885.1 Pseudonocardia sp. | reverse complement strand
CCGTGGTCTTGCCGCCCGGGATCCGCGCCGCACGGCCACGGGCGCGACGGGTCGTGTCCGTCGGCGAGTGCCCGATCACGACAGCAGGCCCTGTTCGTGGGCGGTGAGGACCGCAGTGCGGCGGCTGCTCACGCCGAGCTTGCCGTAGATCGCGCGGACGTGGCTCTTGATGGTGTTGAGCGAGACGTCGAGATCGTCGGCGATCTCGTCCAGGTTGTGCAGGGACGGCAGCCGGGCCAGCACCTCGCGCTCACGCGCGCTCAGTTCGGCCGCCGGGTGTGGTGCGGTGTCGCGGCCGGCGGCGAGCGCGCGCACGGCAAAGGCGTCGTGGTCCTCCGTCCCGCCGAGCTGGTCGACGAGCACCGTGCGCAGCTCCGGGCCGACCAGCGCGAAGGGGCGCAGCGCATCCTGCGGCTCGGCGAGCTCCAGCGCCGTCTGCACCGCCTGCCGGGCGGCGGGCCGCTCGTCTGCCGCGATCGCCGCCCGGGCCATGACCAGCCAGGCCTCGACGATCGTGTACGGCAGCAGGCACGGGATCCGCCCGTCCAGCACCGGCTCGACCGCGCTCCGCATCACACGTGGTGCGGCCGTGCCCGTTCCCGAGGCCGCCTCCGACCAGGCACGCATGACGGCGAGCTCCCCGCACGCGGGGCTGCGTGCCGCCAGCCAGCCCGCGGTGGTGAGCGCGGCCGTCGGATGGCCCAGCAGGAGTGCGCCACGGTGCTCGAGGGCCGCGGCAGCCGCGGCGAGTGGGGCCGGGATCGGGTCATCGCCGAGCTCGGTGCGGGCGTGCTGCAGCTCCATCAACCCCGCGGTCCGGTCGCCGGTGTCGGCGAGCGCTGCGCCCCGCGCGTTGCGCATCGCGAACCGGACCACCGGGTCGATGTCGGCAGGAGCGGCGAGCAGGCCGTCGGCGATGGCCTGCAGGGCGATGGTGGGGCGGGCCCGCAGCACTGCCGCGTGCGCACGCACCGCCTGTGCCGCCGTGGCCCACGCCGAGCCCTCCCCGTGCCTGGCTACCGCTTCGCTGTCGACGGCCTCGCCTGCGGCGGCCTCGGCGGCCGCCATGTCGCCCAGTACCCACGCCGACACCCCGATCAGGGTGAGGCAGTGCACCGTCAGCAGATGGAGCTGCCGGTCCCGGGCGAGCTGCAGCGACGCCTCCAGCTCCGCCCGTCCGGCCAGGACCGCTCCGGCGGTGAGGTGCGCGACCGCCCGGCCGGCGAGCGCCCACGCCGCCAGAACCGGGTCGGCCGGCACGGGCTCCTCCGTCGCGGGCACGGGGCCGATCCCGGCGAGCCGTGCCGCCGCGCGGTGGAGGACCTTCAGGTCGGTGATGGCCTGGTCGCCGTCGTCGAGCGGTATCCGCGAACGACGCAGCGTGGCTCGGGCCGCAGCGCGATTGCCGTGCCCGAGGTGCAGCAGCGCGCGGACCAGCGCCGCCCACGGGTCCGCATCGGCGTCGTCGGCCGGGGTCCCCGCCGCATCGAGCGCGTGCCGCAGCACTGCGTGCTCCCCGCGCGCCGCCAGCTCCGCGGAAGAGTGTTGCAGCAGGCGCGCGATGCGGCCGCCGTCACCGGCGTCCACGGAGTGCCGGAGGGCCACCGTCGGCCTGCCGTGATCCGCCGACCACTCGGCGGCGCGGCCGTGCAGCCGGGCCGGCGCGCCCGGAGTGCGCCGGCCCAGGTCGGCGAGCAGGTAGGAGCGCAGCAGCTCCTGCGTGCGGTATCCGCCGCTCCGATCCGCCCCGTCGCCGCTGGTCCTGACGACGAGCCCCGTGTCCCGCTCGAGGCGATCGAGGACGGCGGGGGCGTCGTCGCGCCCGGACAGCTCGATGGCGAGCTCGGTCGGCAGTACGTCGCAGATGCTCGTCCTGCGCAGCAGCTCCCGTTCGTCCTCCGGAATCCGTGACAGCACCTCGCCGACCAGGTACTCGGCCACCGGGTGCGCGTCCCCGGTGAACGCGGCGAGGAAGGCGTCGGGATCGGCGTGCCCGCGCAGCGGGAGTGCGGCGAGTCGCAGGCCCGCCGCCCACCCACCGGTACGCGCGTGCAGTAACGCGGACTGCGCTGGCGTCAGGCGCACCCCGCACCGCTCGAGCAGCGCCGCAGTCTCATCGGGCGAGAACCGCAGCTGCTCCGCGCGGAGCTCGCACAGCCGCTCCTCAAGCCGGAGGCGGGCCACCGGGAGGGCCGGATCCACCCGCCCTGCGAGCACCAGCCGCAGCCCGTTGCGGGTGGCGCGCGCGAGCGCCTGCAGCCCGTGCCGGACGTCCGGTCCGCGCAGGTGGTGGGTGCCGTCGAGGACGAGCTGGACGGGCACGGGCAGGGTGTCGAGGCCGTCGAGGAGGTCGTCGAGGAAATCCAGCCCGACGGCCGTGCGGGACGGGGCCAGGTGGCACAACCGGCTCGACCGGGGGACGGCCGGGCAGGAGCGGAGTGCCGCGAGCACACCGCCCCACAGCCTGCGCGGATCGTCGTCCTCCTCGTCGAGCGCAAGCCAGGCGGTGGGCACCTCGCTGCGCCGGGCCCAGTCCGCGAGCACCAGCGTCTTGCCGTAGCCGGGCGGGGCACACACCAGAGTGAGCGGGCGTTCGCGGCCGCGCTGGAGGATGTCGGAGAGCGCCGGACGCGCGACGAATTCCGGCGGCGGCACCGGGGGCGAGGTCTTCGACCGCGGCACGTGGACCATCACACCCCCCTCCCGCCCGTGAATCGGGGGCGGTGCACGGATCCGGAGGGCTTCCGCCATTACGCGCGGGGGCGGGAAGCCCTGCCGGCGCGTCGGGGACCGGGACGCGATTGGTGGCGTCACTTTAAGAGCGCGAACACCGGCCGTCCACCCCGCGGAACACCCACGAACGGCGGGTGAAGCCGTTACCGGGAACGAGGGGACCAGCGCTGTCACCGCGCGCGCAAACACCACGCCACCTCGGTGTCTGCCGTTCGGAGAATGCTGCCGCCGAGTGAGTGACGGTCCGACCGAAACCGGTTCGCGAATGGTGTGGAGGACTGGCGACGAAGCATGGTTCCGGCCGCCGGAAAGGCGAGGAAGCCGGCTGTCGGGTGCGTTCGCGACAACAGTCACCCCCGCCGGGTGGTCCACCGGAGCCGCTGCACATCGACACTTCGACACTGCCCGCGCGGCCCACCCTTGCGGGTCGCGCGTGCCGACCGAGAGAGCGCCGACGGAGAGAGCACCGCGAGATGTCGATGGACTACGAGTTCCGGGTGGACGGCCTGCTACCGGAATGGGGCCGCGACGCCTTCTGCGACATGCGGATCGAGGAGTTCCCGGCGCAGACGGTCATCTCCGGCACGGTGATCGACGAGTCGCACCTGCACGGCATCGTGGCGCAGCTGCGGGCCCTCGGGCTCACCGTCGTCTCGGCGCGCCCCGTACCGCAGGCGCCGCCGTGAGCGTCCGCTGGTGGCGACGCGGGGACGGCGTCCCGGGCCCGCGGCCGGTGTTCGACCGACGCCCCGGGCACCCGGCCTGGCACGACGGAAGGGCTACGGCAGCGGCCAGGCGAGGGGAAGCGCGACGATGACGACGGACATGGCGCTCCCGAGCTCTCGCGAGTACCTGCGCCTCGTGCTGCTCGGCGCGCTGGTCGGCGTGCCGGCCGTGGTGGTCGCGGCGGGGTTCCTGGCGCTGGTCCACACCGTTCAGCACAACCTCTGGAACGAGGTGCCCGCGGCGCTCGGGGCGTCCTCGCCGCCCTGGTACCTGGTGATGGGATTGCCGCTCGTGGGCGCCGCGCTGGTGGTGGCTGCCCGCAAGCTGTTGCCGGGCGACGGCGGGCACCCGCCGCTGCAGGGCTTGAGCATGGCGGGTCAGCCCCTGCGCGCCGTGCCGGGCGTTGCGCTCGCGGCCTTCGGCACCCTCGTCTTCGGGGCCGTGCTCGGCCCGGAAGCACCGCTGATCGCTCTGGGCTCCGCTGTCGGCGCAGTGGTGGCCGGGCTGGCTCGCGTGAACCCGAAACAGGCCCAGCTGCTCACGATGGCGGGGGCGTTCTCGGCGGTCTCAGCGCTCTTCGGCGGTCCGCTCGTCGCGAGCTTCCTCCTGGTCGAGGTCGGCATCGCGGCCGGTGCGGCGCTGATCCCGGCGCTACTGCCCGGCCTGGTCGCGGCCGCTATCGGCTACCTCATCTTCGTCGGGCTGGGGAACTGGGGCGGATTGGGGGCCACCGTGCTGTCGGTGCCCGGGCTCCCCGCCTACCAGGAGACACGCATCGCGGACCTCCTCATCGCCGTCGTCATCGGCGTGGTGGTCGCGGTTGTGGTGGGAGCGTCTCGCCGGCTGGCGTTGGGAGTCGCGGCGCGATCGGCGGGGAGGATCGCGGTCCCTCTGTTCATCGGCGCGCTGTGTGTGGGCGCGCTGGCCATGATCGTCCGTGCCCTCGGCGGTGACTCGCAGGACGTGCTCTTCTCCGGGCAGGCCTCCTTGCCCGCGCTTGCCGTGGCGACCTCCGTGCCGATACTGGTGATCCTCCTGATCGCGAAGGCGATCGGCTACGCCATCTGCCTGGGGTGCGGCTTCAGAGGTGGACCTGTGTTCCCGCCGATCTTCATCGGCATCGCGGCGGCGATGATCCCGGCGCTGCTGTTCGGCCAGTCACCGACCGTCGCCGTGGCGATCGGACCGGCCGCCGGTATGGCCGCCGCGACGCGGCTGCTGTTCACCCCGGCGCTGTTCGGCGCGCTCTTCGTCGGCCTCGGCGGCCATGACGCCGTGCCGGCAGCCATCCTCGCCGCCGTCGCCGCGTGGCTCACGATGACCGCGATGTCGAGGAGCACGGCCACTGACGCTCACGAGGAGCAGGCCACGACGGGAGACAGCCAGCAGGCCGCGGAGCCCCGGGAACAGCAGTGAGGAAGCGGACAGGAGTCACGGCGAGAGCACGGCCGGACCGGGCGCCGGCCAGCCATGACCGGTGCCGACATCCAAGTGCGTGTGGATGTGTGGTGATCACCGTTACGCCGAGCCCGCCTCGGTTCCCGCGAGCTGCGACGTTGCTGTGCGCCTCCCGCGCATCGAGCTCTCTCACGTTTCGGAACAGGCCCGGCGATCGGCGTCGGCCGTAGACTGACGACGTACGGTCCGGCAGTGGGCCCAACCCGTTGCCGTGTGCCGACCGGAAGGGCCATTGCCATGTCATCTGGCTTGTCCTCCGCCCCATCGCCTGCCGATGGAGCCGCTCCGCCCACACCGAAGTCGAATGGGCGGCCTGCACTTGAGGTGGCGGTCGGGCGGCACGGGCAGGAGACGCGTCTGCTGATCCAGGGCGAGGTGGATCTGTCCACTCCGGCGCAGTTCTCGGGGGCGCTGGCCGTCGGGTTCGCGGTGGGTGTCGATCGCCTCGTCGTCGATCTCCGAAGCGTTGCGGTCTTCGACCGCGGCGGCCTCAAGGCCCTGGGGCGGGCCGTCCGGCGCGCCTGCACGGAGCGCACGAGGCTTCAGGTCGTCCCGGGCGCCGTGGTCGGTGATCTTGGCGCCCTGCTCGGCGGTAGGGCGGAGCTTCCCGCATGGGTAGCGGTGTCCGAGGACGAGCCGTGGGCGGTCCGGCAGGAGAACGCACTCACGATCGGCATGGACGAGCCGTGCCGCGGAGTGCTCGTGCTGCGGCCCGACGGTGAAATCGACCTTGCCACGGTCGACCTGCTGGACGACGTCGTCACCGCCGCGCTGGCGGATGCCGGCAGCGTGCGGACTGGTTCGGTCGTCGTGGATCTCGACCGTGTCCGGTTCATGAGCGCTGCAGGCGTCGCGGTCCTCTGCCAGGGGCAGCTCAGGGCCGGGGCCGACGGTGTCTCGTTCCGGCTGGCCGGCGGCCCACCGGTGGTGCGGCGGATTCTCGGCGTCACGGGGGCCTCCGCCGTTCTGGAGCCATACGGCTCGGTGGCCGAGGCGCTCACGCAGGCGATTCCGCGGCCGCGGATGGTGAAAGAGAGCATCGGAGGCACGAAACGCCGTGGCGACGACCACGCGCGCCTGGCGTCCCTGTTCGCCGAGCGTGTACGGCTCCCTGCGGATGATCCGCGGCAGCAGGTCCTGCGGACCGAGCTGATCAAGGGATACCTGCCGGTGGCGCACAACGTCGCCCGCAGGCATCAGTACCGGGGCGAGAACCTGGACGACCTCAAGCAGGTCGCGACGATCGGGCTGATCAACGCGGTCGATCGGTTCGAGCCCGCGCGCGGTGTCGACTTCCTCTCGTTCGCGATCCCCACCATCAACGGCGAAGTGCAACGTCATTACCGCGACCGCACCTCCACGATCCGGGTTCCGCGCCCGATCAGGGAGCTGCAGGCGCGGGTGTACCAGGCGGCGGACGAGATGAGCCAGAAGATGGGACGCGCCGCGACGCCGAGGGAGCTCGCGCTCCACCTGGACGTCGACCTGGAGACGGTGATCCAGGCGCTGCAGGCCGCCTACGAGACTCGTCCCTCCTCCCTCGACGAGACGCGGCGCAACGACGACTCGGGCGGCACGGACGGCGCTCCCATCGCCGACACGGTCGGTGACGTCGATCCGGAGCTGGACCTCGTCGAGAACCGCGAGTCACTCACGCCCCTGCTCGACAGGCTGCCGGAGCGTGAACGCAAGATCGTCCTGCTGCGGTTCTACGGCAACATGACCCAGACCGAGATCGCGAAGCGGACGGGGGTATCCCAGATGCACGTCTCGAGGTTGCTGGGCTCGACGTTGGCACGGCTGCGCCGTCAGCTGCTCGAAGGGGCCTGAGGCCCCGGTCCGGCGGCCCGGGCCCATCGATGCGCCTGCGGTGCAGGCCCGCGGGATCTGCTCAGTCGAGATGCGGCCTGTCCGAGGTGGGGTGGGGTGCCGGCGGTGAGGTGACCGGGCTCGTCGTAACCGCTGTCGTGCTGGTGGGTGGGGCCGAGGTGGGTGGCGTGGTCGGGCGGGGCGCCGAAGTGGTGGTCGGGGGAGCCGGGGTGTCCGTCGAGGAGGACGGCGGGGACGTGACCGGCGGCCGGGTGGTCGGGGGCGGGACAGGCGGGCGCGTCGACGTGCTCGGCGGTACCGGATGTGGGGGCTCGGAGTGTGGTGGAGCCGGGCGTGGCGGGCCGTGATGCGAAGGTTCCGGATGTGGTGAATGCGGGTGTGGTCGGGCCGGAGGCGGGTCCGGGTGAGGCGGCACCGGGGCGGGCGAGTGCGGCCGGGGCTGGCGCGGACGTGGTGCGGGTGAGTACGGCGGAGCCGGGGCTGGCGCCGGCGGGTCCGCCCGCTCGGGGCGTGGCGGGGCAGGGACAGCAGCCGGGGGTGTGACCTGTACGGCCCCCGGCGGCACGGGCGCGGGCACGGGCGGCGCACTCGGAGCCCGGCGTGCGGTGGGGGAGGCCCAGCGCACCTGCGGGGAGAGGGCACGCGGAGGAGGGTGTGGGGGCGCTACCGTCGACGGCGCCGATGTGATCGACGGAGCGGCCGCGACGGTCGCGCGCGACGGCACGGACTCGTGCGCCGGCCGGGGCGCAGCGGCCTGGGGCCCAGGCTGCGGGGACGCCGTGAGCGTCCACACCGTCACCAGCGCTCCGACCCCGACGACGGCGGTCAGCGTCGCGAGGGCGGCGCGGGTGCGGGCGCGCACCGGTGAGTCGGGGCGGTGCAGCAGCATCGCGACCGACACGGCCACCCAGCCGAAGATCGCCAGGGTCGCGATGACGACCGCCCACCGCTGGGACACGCGGTACTCCCTTTTGCGCAGCGCCATCCGCGCGTCGGATGGCATTTCGATCATTCTGCGCCGCGAAGCGCATCACTCGTCAGGGGTACGAAGCCGAACTTCTCGGGCAGCCGCCGGCGGCAGGATCCGCTCCGGCCCGGGCCGAGCGGGTGGGCACCTCGCCGCGAGGCTGCGATCGCGCACGGTGGGGAGAACCGGAGTAACGGCATTGCGCTGATCCGGTTCGAAGCGGTCGTACGGACGTCTGTGATGTCGATCTCCCGTACGCTCGGCTCACGGCTGGCATCTCGCCGCTGACCAGGCGCACTGCGCCTGTTCTCAGTGTTCGGCGGGACGCACCGGGTGGCAGTGGCGCTCCCTGGAACCGCCGGTCTCGGTGTGCCGAGCGATTAACCCGACGCGTCCTGTCGGTCCTAGCTCATAGATTGGAACCAGATGATCCGGGCGCAGATCGCTCGGGTCATGCGCCTCCCGCTCCCAGAAGGACGATCGTGACCAACCCATCCGACGTACTCGATCCGTCGGCGTCCACTCCCGACAGATCCGCTCGGCTCAGCCCGCGGGATCGCACGGTGATCGCCGTGCTGCTCGTCTCGACGTTCGTCGTCATCCTCAACGAGACGATCATGAGCGTCGCTCTGCCGGTCCTGCTCACCGACCTGCAGGTCGAGGCCAGCGTGGGCCAGTGGCTCACCGCCGGATTCCTCCTCACGATGTCCGTGGTCATCCCGGTCACCGGTTTCCTCATCCGCCGCGTGCCCACGCGACTGCTGTACGGCGTCGCCATGTCCCTGTTCAGCACCGGCACGCTCATTGCCGCGCTGGCGCCCGGATTCGGGGTCCTGATGGTTGCCCGGGTGGTTCAGGCAGGCGGCACCGCGATCATGCTCCCGCTGCTGATGACCACCGTGATGACGCTCGTGCCTCCGGCGCGCCGAGGCGCTCTGATGGGCAACATCTCGATCGTCATCTCGGTCGCGCCGGCGATCGGCCCCACCGTCTCGGGTCTGGTCCTCGGCGTCCTCGGTTGGCGCTTCATGTTCTGGCTCGTCCTGCCGATCGCGCTCGTCGTGCTGGTGCTGGGTCTGCGGCGGATCTCCGACGTGGGAGAGCGCAGCGACACACCGATCGACGTGGTCTCGGTGGTGCTCTCCGTGCTGGGCTTCGGCGGTCTGGTCTACGGCCTGAGCACGATCGGCGAGTCGGCCACGGGCGTGTCTGCGTCCGTGTGGGTGTCGTTCGCCGTCGGCGTCGTCGGGCTGGCGCTCTTCGTTGCCCGCCAGATCGCGCTGCAGCGCACCGATCGCGCGCTGCTCGACCTGCGCACGTTCAAGGCCCGCACGTTCACCGTCGCCACCGTGATGACGATGCTGATGATGAGCACCCTCTTCGGCGCCATCATCCTGTTGCCCATCTACATGCAGAGCGTGCTGATGCTCACGCCACTCGCCACGGGTCTGCTGCTGCTGCCGGGCGGGCTGCTGATGGGGTTGCTCGGCCCGGTCGTGGGCAGGCTGTACGACCGCTTCGGGGCGCGCGCCCTCCTCGTGCCCGGCACGGTGGCCACCAGCGCTGCGCTCTGGTCCACCACACTCTTCGGCATCGGCACGCCCGTCGTGCTGGTGCTGGGCTTCCACCTGCTGCTCAGTCTGGGGCTGGCGCTCAGCTTCACCCCGCTCTTCACCGCCGGGCTCGGCGCCGTGGCACCGCGGCTGTACTCCTACGGCAGCGCGATCGTCGGCACCACCCAGCAGCTCGCGGGGGCGGCCTGGGTGGCCCTCCTGGTGAGCGTGCTCAGCGTCCGGTCGGCGGATCTGGCCGCCGAGGGAGCCACCGTGATCGAGCAGACGGCGGGCGGGGTACACACCGCGTTCTTCGTGGCCGCCGCCCTCTCGCTGATCGCGATCGCCGGCTCGTTCTTCTTCGGCCGCAAGCCGGCCGTGGAGGATCCCGCGGTACAGGTGGCGATGCACTGACCGCTGTGCCCGGGCCGGTTGCGGTGGCCCGGGCACAGCGGCACCGCAGTTATCGACCGCAGACATCGGGGCACCGCAGTCATGGGGGAACCGCGGTCACGAGGCGTTGCGCTCCAGCCAGATGCCGTTCTTGGTCTGCACGAGGTCGAGGGAACGCGGGTCGATGCACCCGGCCTCGGGGCGGTGGGCGTCCCACAGCTGGGCTGTGTCGAAGACGTGACCGCATCCACCGGTGCGCCTGCAGCAGTGCGCTCGCTCGACCCCGACCCAGGACGAGCCGCAGCACGCCATCCGCAGCAGCTCCATGATCGGGGAGGCTACGACGTGGCCTCCGCGAGCTCATGATCGGTACGCGCATGATCGCCGCGAGATTCGGGTTTGCGCCCATGGGAGGGCGCGCAACCGCATCTCGCGGCGATCTTTGCCGAGCGGCCGGATCAGCGTCCGTGGGTGCTGGCGCTGTGGTAGTCGGTGTAGCTGTAGGGGTTGTCGAGGATCGTCGTCTCGGGAACGTCGGGGTTCATGCCCTTCTCCCAGGCCTCCTCGCCCAGCACGGACCGCAGGTGCTCGACGGTGGCCTCCACCTCGCGGCGAGCGGCGGTGAGGTCGACCCCCACGAGCTGGTGTCCGTGCTTCACTACGCGCCCGTCGACGAGCACGGTGTGCACG
The DNA here is from genome assembly GCA_036498885.1 of Pseudonocardia sp. Lineage (GTDB taxonomy): Bacteria > Actinomycetota > Actinomycetes > Mycobacteriales > Pseudonocardiaceae > Pseudonocardia. The sequence continues at coordinate 16 of DASYES010000194.1, read as the reverse complement.
TCCCCGCGCTGGGCCT
>DASYES010000193.1:0-6252 GCA_036498885.1 Pseudonocardia sp. | reverse complement strand
GCGTGTATGTCAGCCGGGTTCGTGGGTCACGACCCGGCCGAGCCGGCGTTGCCGCAACCGGTCCGGGTAGGACGTCTCGTCGCCCGTGCCGGCAGCGCGGTCGTCGCGGGCCCAGCGGGCGACGAGAGCGAGCACCCCGAGGATCACCGGGAGTTCCCCGAGCGCCCACGCCAGCACCGCGCCGAGCCGCTGGTCGGCGAGCAGGTCAGGGACGTACGGCAGTTGCAGCGCCCCGTAGAAACCGCCGGCCAGGGGCGCGGACAGGCCGAGCAGCCACACCGAGAACCCGGCGTGCAGCGCCATCACCGCGAACACCATGACGATGCGCGCGATCGCCGGGAGAGCGCGGCCAGGCAGGCTGCGGCCGAGGACGGGCCAGAACAGTGCGAGGCCGGTGGCGAAGAACGCGACGTTCATCGCGAGGTGCGCCCAGTGCTCCTGCACGATCGCGGCGAACAACCCGGTGGGGTACAGCCCGAACAGCGTGGCAGCGACTGCCAGCCAGCCGACCACGGGATGGCGGACGAACCGGACCGCCGGACCGTCGAGGATGGCGACGAGACGCGCGGCCGGGCCGGGCCGGGCCACCCGCAGGGCGAGGGACACACCGTGGCCGAGGACGAGCAGCACGGGCGCAAGGGTGGCGAGCACCATGTGCTGCACCATGTGAACGCTGAACAGGGCGGCGCCGTACGTGGCGATGCCGGAGCACGTGGAGACCAGCACGGTGGCGCAGCCGGCCAGCCACGCGACCATGCGCCCGGCAGGCCAGTCGCCGCCGGCGCGGCGCAGCCGCCGGACCCCGATCAGGTAGGTGACCGCCCCGAGCACGGCGAGCGGGCCGAACACCAGGTCCGGCCGCCAGCGCAGGGCGAGATCGGCCAGGGTGAGGTGCGCGGGGAGGTCGTAACCGATCAGGTAGACGTACCGGGTGGCCTCGTAGCCGGTCTCGCTCGGTGGCGGCACACGCGTCAGCGCTGTGCCGGTCGCGGACGCGAGTCCGAGCAGTACCAGTTCCACGGCGACGACTCGTAGCGCCGCCCGCCGCCCCGCGCTCCCCGGCCCGACCGCGCCGAGCCGGTGCGTGGCGAGGGCGAGCAGCGGCACCGCAAGCACTCCGACCACGGCCAGCCATCCGTAACCGCTGGTGAACACGTCGGACGGCGCGAGCGCGTACGCGGCCGAGACGACGCCGGACGCGGTCACCACGACGAGGGCACCGAAGGCGACGGCGCGGTGGCGGCGCAGCAGGACGTCAGCGGCCGGGCCGCGCCGCGCAAGGTGCACGGCGGTGGCGGCGGTACTGCCCAGCCACAGCACGGCGGCGAGCACGTGCAGGGTGACCGCGTCGCCCGCGATGTCGTGAGAGCGCTCGGCGTTCGTGGCGGCCGTCAGGGTGATGGGCAGCAGCGCGGCCATCGCCAGCACGAACAGCCCGACGGCGCTGCGCCACGACAACGCGAGAGCCGCGAGTACCGCGACGGCGAGTGCGGCGAGCGCCGAGACCGCCCAGCCACCCGCCTGCTGGATCTGGCCGACGCCGACGGCGAGCACGTCGAGGCGGCCCGCCAGCGTCCCCGGTGGGACACCACTGTTCTCCGCAACGAGCAGCCCGGTGACCACGGCGGACGCCACGGCCTGCACGAGCGCCCAGCGTGCGGCGGCCCGCAGGCCCGCGTAGCCGCTGGGCGAGACGACACCGTGCACGTCCCCAGGGGCCAGCACCGCTGCGAGCAGCAGGTTCCCGATGCTCAGCGCGGCCGCGCCCACCGCCACGATCCGGGCGGCCGGCAGCCCCGCGTCCACGACCGGGCCCAGGTCCTGCAGCCCGTACTGCACCGCGACGCTGGGAGCGAGCGCAGCGAGCAGCGCGCCGGTGAGCACGGCCGAGACCGCCACCCCGAGGATCAGCGCGGCCCGCATGGATACGCCCGGCATCGCGACACCGTGCCGATCCGGGCTGATCATGCCGGGCCGCGTCGTCACGCGGTGCCGGTCGGACGTCGTCACAGCGGGCCACCCGCCGTGGGCCGGAAGCGCCGCAGCCGCAGGCTGTGGGACACGACGAACACCGAGGACAGGGCCATCGCCGCAGCGGCGATGAGCGGGCTGACCAGGCCCAGCACGGCCAGCGGCAGCGCGGCGGTGTTGTACCCGAACGCCCACCAGAGGTTGCCGCGGATGGTGCGGTGAGTGCGGCGGGCGAGCTCCACGGCGTCGGCGACGACGAGCAGGTCCTCGCGGCCGAGGACGATGTCGGCAGCCTCGATTGCGGCGTCGGTGCCCTCGCCCACGGCCATGCCGAGGTCGGCCACCGCGAGCGCCGCGGCGTCGTTGACCCCGTCACCGACGACGGCGACGCTCCTGCCCTGTTCCTGGAGCTTCCGGATCACCTCGACCTTGCCCTCGGGCAGCGCCTCGGCGACCACGTCGTCGATGCCAACCTCGGCGGCGACGGTGGCCGCCGTGCGGGCGTTGTCACCGGTGACGAGGACCGGGTGCAGCCCCAGCCGCCGCAGTGCGGCAACCGCTGCCGCGCTCGTCGGCCGCAGCGTGTCGGCCACGGCGAGCAGGCCCTGGGCCGTGTCGCCCCAGCCGACCAGTACGACGGTGACGCCACGCCTCTCGAGCTCGTCGCGGGCGGCCTCGACGTCCTCCGGTACCCGCATCCCGTGCTCGGCGAGCTGCTGCGCTCGGCCGACGACCACGCGCTCGCCGTCGACGAGCCCGTGGGCGCCCAGGCCCGGCTGGGCAGCGAACTCCGTGACGGCGGGAAGGGCCCCGAGCTCGGCCGTGGCCGCCGTGGTGACCGCCGCCGCGATGGGATGCTCCGACGCCGCCTCGACCGCGCCCGCCATGGCGAGCAGCCGCGGGCGGGTGACGCCGGGAGCGGTGTGGACGTCGACGAGCCGCATGCGCCCCTCGGTCAGGGTGCCGGTCTTGTCGAGGACGATCGTGTCCACGGCCCGGGTGGCCTCCAGCGCCTGCGGGCCCTTGACGAACACGCCGAGCTGGGCGCCCCGGCCGGTGCCGACCAGCACCGCGGTGGGCGTGGCGAGGCCCAGCGCGCACGGGCAGGCGACGACGAGCACGGCCACGGCCGCGGTGACCGCCAGCCCGACCGGGTGCCCGGTGAGGAGCCAGCCGATCAGGGTGAGCAGGGCGAGGACCAGCACCGCGGGCACGAACACCCCGGCCACGCGGTCGGCCAGCCGCTGTGCGCCGGCCTTGCCCTCCTGCGCCCGCTGGACGAGGCGCGCCATCCGCGCGAGCTGGGTGTCGGCCCCGACGCGAGTGGCGCGCAGCACGAGCCGCCCGGCGGCGTTCACCGCGCCGCCGACGACCGTGGTGCCGGAGACGACCTCCTGTGGCACGGGCTCGCCGGTGACCATGCTGAGGTCGAGAGCCGAGCTGCCGTCGATCACGACGGCGTCGGTGGCGACGATCTCGCCCGGCCGGACGGTGAACGTGTCGCCCACTTCCAGCTCCGACACGGGGATACGCCGTGCCTCGCCGTCGCGCAGGACCTCGACGTCCTTGGCGCCCATCGCCAGCAACGCCCGCAGCGCGGACCCGGCCGCCCGCTTCGCCCGTGCCTCGAAGTAGCGGCCCGCGAGCAGGAAGGTGGTGACACCTGCGGCGACGTCGAGGTAGAGGGCGTGGTCGCTGCCCGACAGCACGGACAGCCCCTGACCCAGGCCGGGCGTGACGTCGCGATCGGCGATCATGACCCACAGCGACCACACGGAGGCGGCGACGATCCCGACCGAGACGAGGGTGTCCATCGAGGCCGCACCGTGGCGTGCCCCGGCCAGCGCGGCTCGGTGGAAGGGCAGTGCACACCACGCGACCACGGGGGCGGCCAGCACGAGCAGCACCCACTGCCAGCCAGGGAAGCGCAGCTCGCCGAACAGTGACAGGGCGAGCGACATATCGCAGATCGGCACGGCCAGCACGGCGGCCACCGCGAGCCGCCGCCGCAGGTCGGCGACCCGGCGCTCGTGGTCGCTGTCGTCGTCGCCCGCGGCGGCGACGTCGTCGATCCGCCGTGCCGTGTACCCGGCCCGCTCCACCTGCTCGACCAGCGTCCGCGGGTCGACGCCGTCCCGGCAGAGCACGCGTGCCCGCTCGGTGGCGTAGTTGACGGTGGCCTGTACGGCGTCGAGCTTGTTCAGCCGGCGCTCGACGCGTGCGGCGCAGGCCGCGCACGTCATTCCGCCGACGAGAATCTCGTACTGCCGCAGTTCGCCGACCGGGCCGGAAGCGACCTCGGCTGCTGCGTCCGCCGTCACGGCCGGTCTCCCTCGTCTCCGGAGGTGCGGGCATGCAGGGCTGCCAGCGCCTTGTTGTAGGCCCGCAGCGCGCTCTCGTCGTCGTCGACGTGGTCGACGTCGGTCGCCGCGGTGCCGAGCAGCGTGCGGTGCCGCACACCCTCGATCCAGTTGCCGAAGCCCTGATCCTGGTCGCGTGCCCGGCCCCAGCGCACCGCGATCGCGATCATCAGGACGAGCATCAGGACATCCCCGCCGAACCACATGATCGCGCCGGCGACCTCCTGGTCGGCCAGGGCGTTCGGTCCCCACCCGGGGTGGGCGGCCGCATAGGCGCTCGCCAGCGGCCGCGGGGTCAGCATCAGGACCACGCCGGTGAGCGTGTCGACGCCCATGCTCAGCGCCAGCAGCACGAACCGCACGAGGTGGGGCGGCGCCCACGGGCTCATCTCCGACCCCGCGAGCGGCAGGAACAACAGATAGCCGCTGACCAGGTAGAGAGCGAGCTCGACCGCCCGGATCGGGGGCTGGGTGGCCGAGATCTGCTGGAAGCCGGTGAGGTGGGTCAGGATGACCACGCCCGCGTACAGGCCGAGTGCGAGAAGCGGCGCGGTCAGCCAGCGCGCGACCCCGCTGCTGACCACGCGGTCGACGGCGCCGCGTGTCCGGGGGCCTCCGGCCGTGTGCACGAGGCGCCACGGCTGGGCCCAGACGAGCAGCACCGGCACGATCATGATCAGCATCAGGTGCTGCACCATGTGCACCCAGAACAGCACGTCGGAGAAGGCCGCCACCGGGCCGTCGAGCGCCACCACGAGCGCGGCGACGGCGACAAGGAACGCTGCCGTGCGCGACCACGGCCATCCCGGGCCGTCCCCGGCACCGCAGCGGCGCACGAGCAGCAGGTAGCCCACCGTCGCGAGCGCGAGGAGCAGGTCGACCACGGGGGAGAACCGCCAGAGCGCCAGTGCCGCCCCCCAGCTCGGCGCATCATCGATCACGGTCGTGCGTCACCTCCGCCCTCGGGTCGCCGCGCCCTGGTGTGCGCGCGTCGACATCCATAGTCGTCGCCGCGACCCGCTCGGTTCCCGGAACCGGTCCTCGTCACATCCGTGTCTCGTCACACGGCGCCCCCCTGCTTCGTCATGGACACACAAGGCCGTTCAACGAGCCGCAGAAAGGCGACATATGTCCGTGCCGCGGCTTTCGGAGCGTGTGACGTGGCCCATTGCGCGGAACCGTGGGGTCCGATCCACGGACCAGTAGACGAGCGGGCGCGAGCCACGTTCGAGGAGGGAGATCAGCGGGAGTGGTGACCGATCAGGTTTCCCGGTGGATTCTGTCGGCGGCATTCGCCGTGGCCGCCGGGTACTACATCACTCGTGTGGCCGGGCAGTGGAGGCCGCGGCCCGGGTGGTGGTCGACGTTCGGCGCCGGCCTGCACGCGCTGATGGGAATCGCGATGATCGTGATGTTCTGGAGTGCGGCAGTTCCGATCATGCTGTACGTGACGGTCTTCACCGGCGCGATGTTGTGGTTCATTGCGGAGGCACTGTTCTTCGCCCGCCCAGCGACCGGCGGGCCGGTTGTGATCGGCCACGACGCCTGGTATCGCGCGTTGATGATGGGGTCGATGGTCTGGATGGGCGTGGTGATGTCCACCATGCCACCGCCGGCGTCCGCGATTTCCGACTCCGGGCAGATATCCTCCGACGCGATGGCCTCGATGCCGGGAATGAGCATGTCGATGCCGGCCTCGGGTGGAATGAATGCGATGTCCGGGCTCCCGATGTGGACCAAACCGCCGTGCGTCCTCCTCGCGATCGTGTTCTGCGCCGTGGCGATACGGCTGGTGGCGCACGGTCTGCGCCCCCTCTTTTTTCGCCGAACGCGAACCGGCACGTCGGTGACGGCCGAGGTGATCGGCGGCCTGATGTCGGCCGCGATGGCGGTGACGTTTGCGGAGATGGCCTAGCCCGCT
>DASYES010000192.1:0-3378 GCA_036498885.1 Pseudonocardia sp. | reverse complement strand
CCGGACCTGCGGGGTATCAGCACAAGGGGATCAGCGCAGGGGGATCAGCACAGGGGGATCAGCGCAGCGGACGGAAGAACGTGCGCAGCTCGTCCACGAACACCTCGGGCTGTTCCAGCGAGGCGAAGTGGCCGCCCGTCTTCGGCTCGCTCCAGTGCCGCAGGTCGGTGTAGCGACGCTCGATCCAGTGGCGGGGCAGCCGCACGAGCTCCTGCGGGTACTGGGTCACGCCGGTGGGCACCGGCACCTCGTCCATCCGCCTGCGCTTGAAGCTCTCCCAGTACAGCCGCGCCGAGGATGCGCCGTTGCCCGGGAGCCAGTAGAGCATGACGTTGTCGAGCAGCCGGTCGCGTGAGATGACGTTCTCCGGGTGGCCCGCGCAGTCCGTCCAGTCCCAGAACTTCTCGACGATCCAGGTGCACTGCGCCGACGGCGAGTCGAGCAGGCCGTAGCCGATCGTCTGCGGCCGGGTGGACTGCTCGCTGGAGTAGCCCGTGCCGAGCTTCTGGAAGGTCTCGCGCGCGGCGAAGGCCTCTTTCTCGCCGTCCGTGAGCGGATGGGCCTCGGCGTCGGGTGGGCGCTCGGCGAGCGGCATCGTCAGATGGATGCCGACGAGGTTCTCCGGGGCGCCCGTGCCCAGGGCAGAGGTGATCAGCGAGCCCCAGTCGCCGCCCTGAGCGCCGTAACGGTCGTAGCCGAGCCGGTCCATGAGCTGTGCCCACGCCGTGGCGATCCGTTCGACGCCCCACCCGGGAACCGTGGGCTTGGCGCTGAAGCCGTAGCCCGGCAGCGACGGAACGACGAGGTGGAACGCGTCGCGGGGGTCGGGCGGGTTGGTCAAGGCCTCGATCACGTCCAGGAACTCGACGACCGAGCCGGGCCAGCCGTGGGTGAGCAGCAGCGGCAACGCACCGGGGTGCGGGGAGCGGGCATGGATCAGGTGCACCTCGACGATGTCGTCACCGCCGCCGTCGAGACCGGTGCGGAACTGCGGGAGCGCGTTGAGCTCTGCCTCGCAGCGACGCCAGTCGTACTCGCGGGTCCAGTAGCTGCACAGTTCGCGGGCGTAGTCCAGTGGCACGCCCTGAGTCCAGCCCGGCGAGGTGGCCGGTTCGGGCCAGCGGGTACGGGCGATCCTCTCTCGCAGGTCGTCCAGCTCGGTCTCGGGGACCTCGACTCGGAACTCGCGCATGCCTAGAGCTGTACCCCACGGGTGAGGGCGCCGTCGACGACGAGATGAGTACCGGTGATGAAACTTGCGCGGGGGCTCGCCAGCATGATGACGCCGTAGGCGACCTCCTCCGGGGTGGCCATCCGGCCGGTGGGGTTGAGCCCGAGCGCCTGGGCGAAGAACTCCGGGTCGCTCTGGTCGAGGCTGTGCCAGACGCCGCCCTCGAAGTACGTGTTGCCGGGCGAGACGGCGTTGGCGCGCACCTTCCCGGCGAGCTGGAACGCGAGCCCGGACGTGTAGTGCACGAGCGCCGCCTTCATCACTCCGTACGCGCCCGCTGCGAAGTCGACCTCCCGGCCGGAGACGCTCGACACCGCGACGATCGACCCGACGCCGCTCGCCTCGAGGTGCGGCATCGCCGCGTCGACCGTCCGCACGGTGTGCATGAGATCGACCTCGAAGCTCGGCTTCCAGTGCTCCGGGCCGGGGCCGATCGAGAGGGCGCTCACGTTGGCCACCACGATGTCGATACCGCCGTAGTGCTTCGCCGATGCGGCCACCCATGCGGTGAGCGCGTCGGCGTCGGCGACGTCGAGTGCGGTGCCGGTGACGTCGTGGCCCGCGCCGCGCAGTTCCGCCTCGACCTTGGCGACATCGGCCTCGGTGCGCGCGCAGAACGCGACCTTGGCGCCCTCGGTGGCCAGGCCCTCCACGACGGCGCGGCCGATGCCCTTCGTGCCGCCGGTGACCAGTGCGGTCCGGCCTGTCAGCTGTAGATCCATCGAAGGTCCTTTCCTAGAGGCCGCGGGCCTGGTCACGCAGATGGCGGTGCATGCCCCCGTACGCGTCCGCGCCGGGCAGCAGCGCCTTCTCGATCTTGGTGACCGCGCTGTAGTTGGTGTCGCAGACGTTCGCAAGCGGCGAGCGGCTGATCTGGGTGAGCAGCTGGTAGGCGTCGAGCGGGTCGAGCCCGTAGAGCTCGCCGAGCCAACCGACCATGCCGACCTGGCTGGCGCGCCAGGCGTCCTCCAGCGGCCGGGACGAGCCGACGACGACGTAGTGGTCGTCGTGCTCGAGTCGGGGCCACGCCGGCGCCCCACCCTTGATCAGCTCCACGATCAGCGTGACGTTCATGGCACCTTCGACGGCGGTGCCGCAGCTCTCGCCCTCGCCCTGGCGGTAGTGGCCGTCGCCGACGGAGAACAGGGCGCCCTCGACGTTCACGCCGAGGAAGCAGGTGGTGCCGGCCCGTATCTCGGGGGTGTCCATGTTGCCGCCGAAGGTGTCGGGCACCAGGCTCGAGCGGACCTCCCGCCCGGGCGGCGCCACACCGACGGTGCCGAGCATCGGGGCGAGCGGCAGCTCGATCTCGAGCTGCGAGCGCTGGGCCTCGAAGAGCACGGTGCCCCGGTCGCGGTCGAGCTGGTAGATCCAGGTCTGCTCGGGGAGCGGCTCGTTCAGCAGGGCGGTGCGGTCGGTGCCGGTGAGCGCGCCGAAGAACGGGATGGTGGTCGACGCCCCCCAGTCCCGCGCCGGGGTGAGGTCGACGATGTGCAGCGCGAGCGTGTCGCCCGGCTCGGCGCCCTCGACGTGGAACGGCCCGGTCTGCGGGTTCACCTGGGTCATGTCCAGCACCTGCGACGGCTTGTCGGAGGTGCGCTGTAGCCGGCCGGAGAAGGCGTCCTCCGTCCACAGCCGCAGCACGGTGCCGGGCGTGATGCGGTGGGTGGGTGCAACTCCACCGAATGTCCATGCGTACTGCTCGGGCTCGGGGCGGAACTCGACGACGTCCACGGGGGGTGATCGTCGTGTCAACGACTACTGACGCGCAAGTCCCAGGGGGCTACGGAGCGGGTGGTGCGGGATAACGACGCGACTCGGCCGGGCCGGGGAGGGCCGGCGACGCGGGGGCATTTGTCACGGCTGGGGTGGAATCAGGTGCAACGGGAGCGTCTCCACGCCGCGCAGGGAGATCACTCTGACACTGACAGTGGTGCCGGGTGCTGGCGCGCGTCCGTCCGATGTCTCAGCTCTTTCCGAGCTGCCAGGTCGCGATCCGGCGGCTGCGCACGGCGGCGATCAGGAACACGATCCCGAGCAGCGCGGTCGCGACCGCGAGCGCCGGGACGATACCGGCATGCAGCATCAGTAGCGCTCCCGCGATCGCCCCGACGAGCAGCATCGCGACGGCGAGGATCCGGCGCGCG
>DASYES010000191.1:0-2692 GCA_036498885.1 Pseudonocardia sp. | reverse complement strand
ATCACACCGCGCTCACCGAACCGGTCGGCGGCGCCACCCCACGTGATCAAGGTCAGGACGAGGCCGACGGAAATCCCGCCGATCAGCGCGCCGACGCCGGCCAGACCGAGCCCGAAGTGGTCACGAAGGGCAGGGGTGACGGCGGAGAGGCCCAGAAAGTAGGTGGCCGTGGCGGCCTGCGCGACGGATCCCACCGCGAGCACCACCCACCGGTACCCGCTGCCCGTCGCCACGTGATCCGACCGTACGCCGCGTCTCGCTGGGCAGGACCACATTCCCACAATGTGAACTGTGGAATGCGGCACTCGGGCGGACGTCCGCCCTGGTCAGCCCCGTAGTCCGCCTCTGATCTGGGCGGCTCGCCCGGGCGGGGGCGTGTCGTCCTCCGGTGGTACCGAGGTGGGGTCGATCGCGGCTGGTGCGATCCGGTCGTCGACCCCGGCCACCAGTTCGGCGTCCACCGGCACCGACCGTTTGACCAGAGCCAGCGCCACCGGACCGAGCTCGTGGTGCAGCGTGACCGTGCCCACCCGGCCGACCGGTCGGCCGTCGCGCACCACCGGGTCGCCGGGCACCGGCAGGCGCTCGTCACCCCCGTCGAGGTGCAGCAGCACGAGACGGCGCGGCGGGCGGCCGAGGTTCGCCACCCGTGCGACCGTCTCCTGGCCGCGGTAGCAGCCCTTCGTCAGGTGCACGGCCGAGCCGATCCAGCCGACCTCGTGGGGGATCGTGCGGTCGTCGGTGTCGAGGTGCAGCCGGGGTCGCAGTGCCTCCACGCGCAGCGCCTCGAACGCCATGACACCTGCGGGTCGCGCGCCGGCGGCGACGAGTCGCTCCCACCAGGCGGACAGGGCGTCGCGCGGGATGAGCAGATCCGCCGCGTCGGTGCCCGGCCAGGGCATCCGTCGCACCAGGCCGCCGTCGGGAAGCGCCAGTGCGCCGTGCGTCTCCGGAACGTCGATTCCCGCCGCCGTCAGCACGTCGGCCGTGGCCGGTCCGACGACGCTCAGGACGGCCAGCTCGTCCGTGGCGTCGCGTGGCTCGACCTTCGACCAGAACACCATCTTCTGGAGGTAGGCGAGCAGCTCGGGGACGTCACCGGGCTCGGTGTCGAGATACACGGTGTCGCGGGTGTGCGCGACCACCATGTGGTGCAGCACGCGCCCGTTGATGTCGAGCACGAGCGCCTCGGTGCCGGTGTCGGGGGGCAGCTCGCTCACGTGCTGGGTGAGCAGCAGGTGCAGCCAGCTCAGCCGGTCCTCGCCTGTGACGGCGATGACGCCGCGGTGCCCGCGGTCCACCACGGCGGCGGTTCGGGCCATGGCCCGTTGCTCGGCCAGTGGGTCGCCGCGGTGGGCGGGAACCTGACGGTCGGAGTCGGCGCCGGGAAGCGTCTCCTCTTGCGGGCTCATGACAACTCCGAAGATGTGGGGCGGCAGTCGCTACAGGTGCCGGACAGGGCGATGTGCGAGGCGTCGAGCTCGAAGCCGATCTCGGTGCGTAGCCGGTCTGCGAGGTCGTCCATCAGGTCGGTGGCGGCCTCGGTGACCGTGCCGCAGGAGTGGCAGACCAGGTGGACGTGCTCGTGTTCCTGCTCGGAATAGGTGGGTGCGCCGTGGCCGAGGTGCGTGTGGCGCACCAGCCCGATGCGCTCCATCAGATCCAGCGTGCGGTAGATCGTGGTGATGTTGACCGCGGGCGCGGCCCGCTGGACCTGCGCGCAGATCTGCTCGGGCGTGGCGTGCCCGAGCTCACGCACGGCGTCGAGCACCAGCTGCCGTTGTGGGGTCATTCGGAGGCCACGCTGGTGGAGCGTCCGGCGTAGCGCCGATGATCCGCCGGCGGGATCGAGCATCGACGGGGTGTCCATCATCTCGATGGTAGGCCGTCTGCGGTGCCGTGGTTTCGGACACCGCACACTGTCGCGCCCGAACCGCCCACCCGGGGAGAGTCTCCGCTCCCGGTATACTCCGTAGGGGTGAACGGACAAGTCTGACCGCGACCATCTACCTACCCTCGGCGAAATGCAGGGTGACCATACGCTCGGGAGGGGCCGACGATGACGACTGACGCGGGAGCGCCTGGCGCCCCACGGTTCGATGTCGTTCTTCGCGGTTACGACCGCCGGCAGGTGGACGAGCACGTGGCCCGTCTGCAGCGCGTCATCGCCAGGATGCGGGCCGATCTGGAACTGGCGCGCAGCCAGCCCATCCCGGTCGTTCCGCAGCAGGGCGCCGGCTACCCCGCGCCTGGCCAGCAGGCTCCGCCCGGTGCGAGGCCGCGCCCCACACCGCGGCCGCGGCCCGGTGGACCCGTGCCGCCCGGCGAGTCCCCCGACATGATCGGCAGCTTCACCGACCGCATGCAGAGCATCCTGCAGGCCGCCGAGGACGAGGCCGCGGAGATCCGCAAGAAGGCCCACGCCGCCGCCCGCGCCGAGCAGGAGACCGTCCGGGCACAGCTCGCCGACATGGTCCGCCAGCGCGACGCGGTGCTCGCCGAGCTCACCCGCATGCGTGGCCAACTCGAAGGCCTGCTCGCGGCACCCACCGCCCGGATCACCCTTCCGCCCCGTGAGGGCGCCCCGACCCCGGCGACTCGGCAGCGCGACGGCTCCGGCGCGCCCAAACCCGGCCCGGCGCCGGCATCACCCACAGCCGGCCCGGCCCCCGGTTCCCGCCCCGCCTCGTCG
>DASYES010000190.1:0-5631 GCA_036498885.1 Pseudonocardia sp. | reverse complement strand
GCGGTCCTGAGTACTGCTCCCCTGTTTTCCGATCTATTCCGAAGAGGGCACCGTCATGTCCGCTGTACCTGAAACAAGCACGCCGCAGCCGCGCCGAACATTTTCGCGGGTGGGTGTTCGAGCCACTCGAAAGGCGACCACCATCGCCTTCTTCGCCTGGCTTTTCGCGGTGTTCGACTACATCATGTTCGGCACGCTGTTGCCGCAGATCTCCAGCAGTTTCGGATGGGACGACGCCACGGCGTCGTTCATTTCGACCCTGGTCTCCGTCACCACCGCGGTCATCGCCCTGGCGGTCGGACCCATCACCGACCACATCGGACGCCGCAAGGGAATGATCCTCACCGTCTCTGGGACGGCGGTGGCGTCGGCCCTCTCGGCCGTGACGCCGAGCGCCGCCTACCTCGTCGGTGTCCGGTCCCTCGGCGGTCTCGGACTGTCCGAGCAGGCGGTCAACGCCACCTACCTCAACGAGATCTACGCCGTCACCGACGACGAGGCGATCAAGAGGAGGCGCGGCCTGATCTACAGCCTCGTGCAGGGCGGTTGGCCGCTCGGTGTGCTCCTGGCCTCGGCCTGGGTCGCAATCTTCCTGCCGACGATCGGCTGGCGGGGCTGTTTCCTCCTCGCGGTGTTCCCGGCCGTGCTCATCGCGCTCATGCGGCGCGGGCTGCGTGAGAGCCCGCAGTTCGAGCTCGAGCTGCAGCTTCGTGCTCTACGCAAGCAGGGCCGGCGTGCCGAAGCCGCCGAGCTGGCGCGTTCCTACGGCGTGGACGAGCGGCCCGCCGCTCCGCTGGCCGCGATCTTCACGGGTCAGGCGCTGCGCAACACGCTGGTGCTCGGCTTCGCCTGGTTCATCAACTGGTTCGGTATCCAGCTCTTCAGCGTGCTCGGGACCACGGTGCTCACCGAGGGCAAGCACGTCAGCTTCACCAACTCGCTCATGCTCCTCATCGTGGCGAATGCCGTGGGCTACGTCGGCTATGTGACGCACGGATTCCTGGGCGATCGGCTGGGTCGCCGCAACGTCATCGCGTTCGGCTGGATCATTTCGGGGATTCTGTTCGCACTGATGCTGACGGTTGCCAACGACACGATCACCGTCGTGATTCTGTACTCGCTCGGGCTGTTCTTCCTGATCGGTCCGTACGCGGCGCTGTTGTTCTACATGGGCGAGTGCTACGACACGACCTGCCGGGCCACGGGCACCGCGTTCCTCAACGCCCTGTCCCAGCCCGGCGCGATCGTGGCCGGAGCAATCGTCACAGGAATGTTGGCGAGCGGCTCGAACTGGGGCCATGCCGCGCTCATGGTCGGCGCGGCCGGCACCTTCGTGTCCGGGTTCATCATGTTCGGTGCCCGCAAGGCACCGCTGCTGCAGGGCTGACTCGGCACGAGTAGCGCGATCGGGCGGGCCATCGCCCAGGCCTTCGCCGCGGCCGGTGCGAACGTGGTGCTCGCCACCGTGACCGAGACGATCGCAGCCGACCTCACGGGGGTCTCCCTGTGCTGCCGCCACGTGGTGTCCGGCGTGGTGGAGCGTCGGTTCACGCAGCGGGTTCACCGAGGTCGTGGCACCTGGAAGCGGACGCCGCGCTGCTCACACGGCGCCCACGCCGCCGTGCTCGTTGCGGTACCACCTGGGCGAGGTGGCCGGGGTGGACGCCCCGCGAGCTCGACGTCGAGATCCGCGCCGGCCACGTCGTCCGTTCGGCCCGTCCCGATCGGGTCGAACCGGCAACGCACCGGACCAGGGGACCGACGTCAGGAACGGACGACTCCCACGAGGTTGGACAGCACCCCGTCGTGGATCCGCTGCAGGCCCTTCGGTGCGAACGTCCGCTCGAAGAAGCCACCGATCCCGCTGGCGCCGTTCCACGTGGTCTCCACCGACACCACGGAGCGATCGGCGCCTGCCGGCGTGACCGTCCAGGTGGTGACCATGCTGGAGTTCGTGTCGCGCTCGACGATGCGGTCCTCGGCCGGGACGCTGACCTCGACCAGCTGGTCACGCACGCGGCTCTTCGTCGCCTGCAGGGTCCAGTGCACGCGGCTGCCGGCTCCGGTGCCGCCGGCCTCCACGCGGTAGTCGCCGTAGTGCTCCGTGAGGATCGTCGGCCGGACCGTCTCGTAGTCCGCCAGCGCCGCTCGCACACGCTCCGCAGGAGCGTCGATCGTGCGTTCTGCCCGGGCTGTCACCTGTGCCATGGGCCCATCCTGCCCCCGTACCGCACGGCGGTCCGTGCGGGTGTCACGGTGTCGCCGGCGCCTTCTTGCCCTCAGGCGTGGCCGCGAACCATGTGTTGCCGATCGCCTGGCCCTTCGTCGTGCCCGGAGCGTCGCCTGAGTAGCGGTAGAGCGCCCATCCGCCGAGCGTGAGCTGGCTCGTGCCGTCGGCGCGCTGGACCATGCCGACCAGCGACTGGTCGACGCCCGTGAGCGAGAGCTTTCCTTCCGGGTCGACGATGATCGGCGGCCACTTCGCTGCGCACTCGCCTTCGCACGTGGCCGTCGGGGGCTTCGCCGTGTCCTGGTCGAAGCGGTAGAGCGCGTAGCCCTGGCCGTCCGTGACGATCGTGCCGAGCGCGGGGGTATCGCCGGCCACCAGCACCGCGCCCCCCTCGGCGGCGGCAGCGGGAGCCCCGGCGGTGGTGGCGGCACCGGCGCCGCTGTCCGAACGCGGCCGCGCGGGGGCGGACAGGGGGGCGGGGTCCGCTGTGTAGCCGTCGCCTGCGTCTGCGCCGCACCCGCTGAGCGCGAGGCCGGCGGCGGTGAGTGCGGCGACGGGTAGGACTCGGAGTAAGCGCACGGGGAGCTCCTCGATCAGGCGACCAGTTCGGGGCCGGCCGACACGTCACAAGACACGTGTGTCGCGCGCGGGCGGTTCACCCGATTTCGTGACGCCGAGGTCATGGCGAGGGCCGCTGCTCCGGCGGTGGGTTCTCGAGCGCCACGGTGGAGAACTGCTTGCCCGCCTCCACCACCTCCGCGGCAGGAACCCGTTCGAGCGGTTCCTGCATGTAGTGCGCTCCCGCTCGCGCATCGGCGGCGGTGTGGCGCATCCCGGCGACGAGCGCGCCTGCCGTGGTGGCGGCGTGCGACAGTGCATCGAGCAGTTGGGAGATGCGCTCGCCGATCGTGCGGGCGAGGCGGTAGGCCTCCAGCGCGACCGCGGTGATCGCGGCGGCGGTGGATCCGGCCAGCGTGACCGTCGCGGCCGCCAGCGCGGCGAGCGCGGTGCGTGCAACCCAGCTGAGGAAGTCGGCGATGAGGTCGCGGACCAGTGCGCGGACGGTGCCGACGGCCGCTCCCGAGCCGAGCACCACCTGCGCGAGCTGGTCGGCCGTCCCAGCCACGTCGACGACCGCGCCGGTGTATCGGCCCACCGCGCCCCGGTAGGCCTCACCCGCGGGACCTGCCCAGCCGATCAGCTGCGCCGCGGTGTGGTCGGCGGCCACGGCGCGAAGTTCACCGGCGATGTTGCTCCAGGTCTGCGCCTGGGCGGTGACCTGCAGAGGATCGCCAGCAAGTGCGTCGAGCGGTTCGCGCAGAAACCACACGTGTTCGATGAGCCATCCGATGCTCGACGACATCAGCGCGTCGAACGGGTCGGCGATGGCTCCCAGCGTGTCGAGACCCGCGCCGGCGGCCGCCCAGGCGATCTCCATACCGTCAGGAGCCGGCTTTCCCACCGCGTCCACGACATCCGCCCAGCTCGAGACGACGCCCGCGCCCTCCAGATCGGAGGTCGGCTCTCGCTCCGCGACGAGGGACTCGCCGGTGGGGAGCTCGGTCATCGCCCGGCCCCGAAGCCGGTGGTGGTGCGGAGTTCGACCGCTCGGTACGCCTCGGAGGTGGCGCGCACTCCATCGGCGATCGCCCAGGCCTGCGCGGCCAGGCTCCCGACGGCGAGCGATCCGGCCCGGGCCGCCTCGCTCGCGGCGTCGGCGAAGACCTGCCCGATCTGCCCGTAGGCGCTCCGGTCGAGCGGCCGGGCGGCACCCGCGACCGCTCGCATCCGGGCGGCGAGTGCGTCGACCTCTGTGGCGTGGGTGCGAAGCGCCGCGTCGTCGACCTCGAACCCGTGGGTCATCGCGCACCGTCCGGTAGGTGGGACCGCAGGATCTCCGTGGCCTCGGGCCCGATCAGCGGCGCGACGGCGGCGGTGGCCCGGCGAGCGGCTTCGGCCCGGGCCTCGCGAGCGGTGGCCACGACGGCTGCGGCGAGCTGCACCCTGGTCATGGTCTCGGTCCGTTCGGACAGCACCAGCCGCTGCATCGCACCGGCCGGATCGACCGTGACGGTGACTGCGCCGTCGCCGCTCGTCGCGGTGGCCGAGACGCCCGCCAGCGCCCGCTGCGCCCGCGTGGCTCTGGCTCCGAACTCCTGCAGCCGCTCCCGGTAGGAGGCGAGCCACTGATCTCCGTCCATGGGGCGGACGGTACGGAGCAGGGCAGCTCCCGCGGGGCCGTTCGGCAGAACTCGTCGGGAGCCGCGTCCGTCCCTAGCTCAGCTTGGAGCTCAGCACCGCACCGTTCGCCTCGGGAGACTCTCTCGGCCGGGGGGTCGGCCGCGGTTTGGCGGGCGTCGCATGCAGCCGGTAGAGCTGGGCGTAGCCGGGGCTGGAGGTGAGCAGCTCGGTGTGAGTGCCGGCCGCAGTGATACGGCCCTTCTCCAGGTACAGGATGCGGTCGGCGTCGGTCACCGTGAGCAGGTTGTGTGAGATCACGATCGTGGTGCGGCCTGCCATGAGCCGGCGCAGCGGAACGAGGATGCGCCGGGTCGACTCGGCGTCGAGGCCGGTGGTGGGCTCGTCGAGCAGCAGCACCGGAGGGTTGCGGATCATCGCTCTCGCGATGGCGATCCGCTGGCGCTGGCCACCGGAGAGCAGCCGGCCGCGCTGTCCGATGCGGGTGTCGTAGCCCTTGGGCAGCTGGTTGATGAAGGAGTTGGCGTCGGCCGCGGTGGCGGCTTCGATGACCTCTTCCTCGGTCGCGTCCGGTCGGCCCCAGAGGATGTTGTCGCGGATCGTGCCGTCGAAGACGAGCGTCTCCTGCAGCACCGGGGTGATGTTGCGCTTGAGGTCGGCCAGGGCCAGGTCGCGCAGGTTGTGTCCGTCGAGGGTGATGGATCCCGAATCGGGGTCGAAGAACCTCAGGATCATCTTCGCCAGCGTCGACTTGCCGGCTCCGCTCGGACCGACCAGCGCGATTCGCTGCCCCGGCTCGACGGTGAAGTCGATGTCGGACAACGCGGGCTTGTCCGTGTCCGGGTAATGGAAGGAGAGATTGCTCACCCGAAGCTCGCCGCCGGCCCGCGCCAGTGGCTCAGGCTTGGTGGGCTCGTTGACAGCGGGTTTCAGGTCGAGGAGCTCGATCACCCGCTCGGCCCCCGCGCTGGCGGAGAACAGCTCGTTGGTCAGGTTGCCGATGCCTTGGATCGGCCCGTAGAGCTGGGTCAGGTAGGCGACGAAGGCCAGCACGCCACCGAGTGTGATGTTGTTGTTGGAGAGCTCCCACACGGCGAACCCCACCACCAGCAGGACACCGACCACCTCGAGCAGGTCGGTCAGCGGGGAGAACAGGGCCTGCAGGCGGGTGGCACGCATCTGGGCGCGGAAGCTCGCCAGGT
>DASYES010000189.1:0-7082 GCA_036498885.1 Pseudonocardia sp. | reverse complement strand
GGGCTCGTGGTGCCGCATGTCGTCCGCATGGTCACCGGGCCCGACTACCGCTGGCTGCTTCCGGCGTCGGCGCTCGCGGGCGCCGCGCTGCTGCTCGTGGCGGACGTCATCGGGCGGGTGGTCGTGCGGCCGGGCGAGCTGCAGGTCGGGATCGTGCTGGCGCTCGTGGGCGGCCCGTTCTTCGTGTGGCTGGTGCGGCGGCGGAAGATGGTGGCCATCTGATGGCCGTGCTGGACAAGGCCTCGCCGTCCCGGACCGCCCGGGAGCGAGTCCCCGGTCGCCCCGCGCTGCGGCTCGGGCCCTTCTCCGTGGTCTGGCGGCCGCGCACGGTGCTCGTGCTCTGCATCGGACTCGTGGTGCTGCTGCTCGGCATGGCGCTGAACATCGGCCGCGGCGACTTCCCGATCAGCGTCGGAGAGGTGCTCTCGGTGCTGGCCGGAGGCGGCGACCAGGGCCAGCGGTTCATCGTCATGGACCTGCGGCTGCCCCGCTCGCTCACCGGCCTGCTCGTCGGCGCCGCGCTGGCGGTGGCGGGCGCCATCACGCAGTCGATCGCACGTAACCCCCTGGCCAGCCCGGACATGATCGGCTTCACGGCAGGGGCGAACGCCGCCGCGGTAGGCGTGATCGTGCTCGGCGGCTCCGGCTGGTTCCTCGGCGCCGTGGGCCTGCCCGTGGCCGCCCTCGTCGGTGGGCTGGTCAGTGCCTTCGCGATCTACGGGCTGGCGTGGCGGCGGGGAGTGCAGGGGTTCCGGCTGGTGCTCGTGGGCATCGGCATCGACGTGACCCTGACCGCCCTCGTCCACTGGCTGACCATCGTTGCGGGCGTCACCGAGGCCGCTCGCGCCTACGTGTGGCTCAACGGCAGCCTCAACGGCCGCGGGTGGGAGCACGTCGTGCCGGTGGGGATCGCGCTGGCCGTCCTGGTGCCGGCTGCACTGGTGCTCGCCCACGTACTCGGAGGCCTCCAGTTCGGGGACGACACGGCACGCGGGCTGGGCATCCCGGTCGACCGCGCCCGCACGGCGCTGCTCGTCGTCGCGGTCGGGCTCGCCTCGGTGGCCACCGCATCGGCCGGCCCGATCGCGTTCGTGGCGCTGGTGGCCCCGCAGATCTCGCAACGCCTCGTCGGGGCGGCTCGTCCGCCGATCGCGGTGTCCCTTGTCGTGGGCGCCGCTCTCACCGTGCTCGCCGACCTGATCGCCCGCACCGCCTTCGGCGCCACCGAGCTGCCGGTCGGCATCGTCACCGCAGTGCTCGGAGCGCCCTACCTGCTGTTCCTGATCGCCCGTTACGGCCGGGAGGCTCGCGCATGACCCAGGTGCACGTCTCATCGGAGGCCGGTATCCAGGTGGCACCCGCTGTCCGGCTACGGGCGGAGCAGGTCCGGCTGGCCTACGGCGACCGCACCATCGTCGACGGGCTGGACCTCGACGTCGTCGCCGGCACGATCACCGCGGTGATCGGGCCCAACGGCTGCGGCAAGTCCACGCTGCTGCGGGCGCTCGGGCGCCTGCTCAAGCCCACCGCGGGGCAGGTGGTGCTCGACGGGAAGCGCATCGACCGGGTCCCCACCCGCGAGGTCGCGAAGGTTCTCGGGCTGCTGCCGCAGGCCCCGAGCGCACCCGAGGGACTCACGGTGGCCGACCTCGTCGCCCGGGGCAGGCACCCCCATCAGGCCTGGTACCGGCAGTGGTCGGCCGACGACGAGGACGCCGTCGCCCAAGCCCTCGACTGGACGGGCATCGCCGACCTCGCGGAGCGGCCGGTCGATCAGCTCTCCGGCGGCCAGCGGCAGCGTGCCTGGATCTCGATGGCGCTCGCTCAGGGCACCGACCTGCTGCTTCTCGACGAGCCCACCACGTTCCTCGACCTCGCCCACCAGGTGGACGTGCTCGAGCTCGTGCGGCGCCTGCACTCCGAGGCGGGCCGCACGGTCGTGATGGTGCTGCACGACCTCAACCTCGCGGCGCGCTACGCCGATCGGCTCGTCGCCATGCGGGAAGGGCGCATCGTGGCCGCCGGGAAGCCCGCCGAGGTGATCACCGAGGAGTTGCTCGACGAGGTCTTCGGTCTCGCCGCGAGGGTGATCCCGGACCCGGTTGCCGGCACTCCGCTTGTCGTCCCGATCGGCGGTTACCTGCGGTCGTCATGATGTCCCCCGATCGGGCGTGCCACCATGTGCGCCCGAAGCACCCGGGACGACCGAGAGGTGGGGGCTGTGGATCCTGCAGTGTTCGACCACGAGGGACCGTGGACCGAGGACGTGTTCCTGGACCTTCCGCACGACGGCCACGTCGAGGTGGTGGACGGAACCCTGTTCATCGGGCCGATCGCCACCGAGCACTGCGTCGACGTGGTGAGCCGGGTGCGGGAGGCCGTCGAGTCGGCGTTGCCCGACGGGTTGCAGGTGCGGGGGCCGGTACCGCTGCGCCTCGGCCCGGACTGTGTGCTGGTGCCCGACCTTGTGGTCACGGCAGCCGCTACGGAGAGTGAGGGCGAGGACGAGGGGCTCGACGGGGTGCTCGATGCCGCGGCGGCGTTGATGGTGATCGAGGTGGTGGGACGCGACCACGGCATCGCCGACCGCTCGTTCAAGCCGCAGCTCTACGCCCGCAGTCGCATCCCGTACTCGCTGCTGATCGACCACGACGGTCCCACAGCGGTGGCCGACATGATCATCGGTGGCCGGTACCACGAGTACGCGCGGGCAGGGGCGGGGGAGCAGCTGCGCATCGAGGAGCCGTTCGTCCTCGAGCTCGACCTGGTGGCCGTTGCCGGGGTGGACGAGGGGCCGGAGGCTCGCGCCGGCGCGTAGGCCGCCGGAGTGGTGGTGGTCGGTGCGACAACCACCACTCCGGCGACAACAGGAATGACATCGGCTCCGGCGGCCTACCCTCCCACCCATGGGGACATCCGTCCGTGAGGCCTTCCGTGGCGTGCCCGCCGGATCCGACCTCTCGGGGATCGACCCCCGCGGCCGCCCGCTCGGCCCGAGGGACAAGACCGCCGCCGCGCAGAGCGCGGCCGATCTCGGTGAGCGTCTCGACGGGCTGCAGGAGGCGCTCTACGCGGAGGCGACCGCCGGGGGCGGGCGTGCGCTCCTGCTCGTGCTGCAGGGGATGGACACGTCCGGCAAGGGCGGCACGATCCGCCACATCGGTGGGCTGGTCAACCCGCAGGGTCTGCACATCGCATCGTTCAAGAAGCCCACGCCCGAGGAGCTCGAGCACCACTTCCTCTGGCGGATCCGCCGGGAGGTGCCCCGTCCGGGCTTCATCGGCCTGTTCGACCGCTCGCACTACGAGGACGTTCTCGTCCCGCGCGTCGAGGGCTCGATCACCCAGGACGCCTTGCGCGAACGCTACGACGAGATCAACGCGTTCGAGGCCGAGCTCGCCGGGCACGGCGTCATGGTCATGAAGTGCATGCTGCACATCTCGCTTCAGGAGCAGGCCGACCGGTTGCTCGCCCGGCTGGACGACCCGGCGAAGCGCTGGAAGTACAACCCCGGCGACCTCGACTCCCGCGCGAAGTGGGGCGACTACCAGCAGGCCTACAACGACGCGCTGCGCCACTGCGACTCCGACGCCGCGCCATGGTACGTCGTGCCGTCGGACCGCAAGTGGTACCGCAACTGGGTGGTCGCCGCGCTGCTCGCCGAGACCCTCGCCGAGATGGACCCGCAGTTCCCGCAGCCGAACATCGACATCGACGCCGAGCGGGCTCGCATCGCAGCGGGCAAGGTCTCCTGACCATCGGGGTCCGATCACCCGGCCAGCGGACGCAGGGCCCAGAACGCCAACGCGGCCGCGAGTGCCGCCATCGGGAGCGTGAGCCCCCACGCGATGGCGATGTTGCCGGCCACGCCCCAGCGCACCGCCAAGAGCCGCTTCGTGGCGCCGACCCCGAGGATCGACGCCGTGATCGTCTGCGTGGTCGAGATCGGCGCCGCGAACACGAAGGCGGTGGTGTAGAGGATGGTCGACGCCGTGGCCTCGGCCGCGAAACCACGCGGAGGGTCGAGCGCGATGATCCGCCTGCCGAGCGTCCGCATGATCCGCCAGCCGCCGGCGTACGTGCCGGCCGACAGGGCACCTGCCGAGACCAGGACGACCCACCACGGGATCTCGAAGCCCTGGTGGTAGCCCCCCACCACCAGGGCCAGCACGATCACGCCCATCGTCTTCTGGGCGTCCTGCAGCCCGTGGCCCAGCGCCATCGCGGCCGCCGACACGGTCTGGACATGCCGGAAGCCGCGCTGCAAGGGCTCTGGCCTGCCCCGGCGGAAGAGCCAGAGGATCGACAGCATCACCACGGCGGCGAGTACGAAGCCCACCACGGGCGAGAGCACCATCGGGATGACGACCTTGTCGAGCACCCCGTCCCAGTGCACGCCCCCCGACGACGCCAGCGCCGCCCCCACGAGGCCGCCGATCAAGGCGTGGGAGGACGAGGACGGGAGCCCCAGCCGCCAGGTGATGAGGTTCCAGATGATGGCACCGATGAGCGCGGCCAGCACCACCAGCAGCCCGGCGGGCCCCTGCGGCGGTTCGATGATGCCGCTCCCCACCGTCGTGGCCACCTCGGTGCCGAGGAAGGCCCCGACCAGGTTCATCACGGCGGCCATGACGAGCGCGGTGCGCGGGGTGAGCGCTCGGGTGGCCACGGAGGTGGCGATCGCGTTGGCGGCGTCGTGAAAGCCGTTGGTGTAATCGAAGGCGAGCGCCACGACGATCACCACGACGATCGTGGCGAGCTCCACCTCAGGACTCCTTGACCACGATGCTCTCGACGGTGTTCGCCACCGTCTCGAACGCGTCCGCGGCCTCCTCGAGCACCTCGACGACTTCCTTGGTCTTGAGGATCGTCAGCAGGCCGGCCGGCAGTACGTCCTCGGGCGGGGAGAGGAGCTCGGCGATCAGCGTCCGGTACACCGTGTCGCCCTCGTCCTCGAGGGAGCTCACGTGCACCCAGTACTCGCGAAGCTGCGACATGGTCGCGAGGTGCGGCATCGCCGCGGCGGTGGCGGCCGCGGCTCGGCGCAGGACCTCGACCTGGTTGGTGACGCCGGCGGGGAGGACGCCGAGCCGGTACAGAACGATCCGGTCAGCGGCCTCCTCGATCGCGTCGAGCACGTCATCGAGGGACGAGGTCAGCCGGTAGATG
This sequence comes from Pseudonocardia sp., assembly GCA_036498885.1. Classification (GTDB taxonomy): domain Bacteria; phylum Actinomycetota; class Actinomycetes; order Mycobacteriales; family Pseudonocardiaceae; genus Pseudonocardia. The sequence goes on along the minus strand of DASYES010000189.1, from coordinate 1,913 downwards.
TCCTCGCGGTCGAACGGCGTGACGAACGTGGAGTTGAGCTTGACGAGGATCTCGTGGGTCAGCTCGTCCCCCGCGTTCTCGGCGTCCTTCACCCGTTTCGCCAGGCCGGGACGATCGGCGGGATCGGCGGCGACGAGCGCCGCGAGGTCGTCCGCGGCACGGACGATGTTCTCCGCGGCTCGGGTGAACAGCGGGTAGAAGCCGCGTTCATGTGGCGTCAACCGGAAGGCCATTCGGGGGGTTTTACTCTACTGCTGTCCGAACCATGGGTTCAGCCCACGAGCGCGCGCCCGATGATCTCCTTCATGATCTCGTTGGTGCCGCCGTAGATCGCCTGCACGCGCGAGTCGACGAACGCCTTAGCGATCGGGTATTCGAGCATGTAGCCGTAGCCGCCGTGCAGCTGCACGCAGCGGTCCACCACGCGCTTCTGCACGTCGCTGGCCCACCACTTGGCCTTCGCTGTGTCCTGCACCGTCAGGCGCCCGGCCACGTGCTCGGTGATGCAGCGGTCGACGAAGACCTGCGCGACGGTCACCTCGGTGTCCATCTCGGCCAGCTCGAAGCGGGTGTTCTGGAAGTTCGCGACCGGCCGGCCGAAGGCGGTGCGCTCCTTGGTGTGGTCGAGCGTCAGCTCCAGGGCGCGCGCCGCGCCCGCGACGCTGCCCACGGCGATCGAGAGCCGCTCCTGCGCCAGGTTCTGCATGAGGGAGACGAAGCCGCTGCCCGGCGCGCCCAGGACGTTCGCCGCGGGCACCCGGACGTCGGTGAACGACAGCTCCGCGGTGTCCTGCGCCTTCAGCCCGACCTTCTCCAGCCGCCTGCCGCGCTCGAAGCCGGGCATCCCCCGCTCCACCACGAGCAGACTGAACCCGCGGCTTCCGGCGTCCGGGTCGGTGCGCGCCACGACGATCACCAGGTCGGAGAGGATGCCGTTGGTGATGAAGGTCTTCGAGCCGTTGAGCACCCAGTCGTCGCCCTCGCGGCGCGCGTGGGTCTGGATGCCCTGCAGGTCGGATCCCGCTCCCGGCTCGGTCATCGCGATCGCGGTGATGATCTCGCCGGAGCAGAACCCGGGCAGCCAGCGCTTCTTCTGGTCCTCGTCGGCCAGGCGCAGCAGGTAGTGCGCGACGACGTCGTTCTGCAGCGGGAAGCCGATGCCGGTCGCGCCCGCCCTGGTGAGCTCCTCGAGCAGCACCGTGTTGTACCGGAAGTCGGGCACCCCGCCGCCGCCGTACTCCTCGGGCACGTCCGTGCCGAGGAGCCCGGCGCGGCCCGCGGCCAGCCACACGTCCCGGCTGACCTGACCGTCCCGCTCCCACTGGTCGTGGAAGGGCGTGATCTCCTTCGCGATGAAGGTACGCGCCAGGGAGCGGAAGGCATCGTGTTCGGCGTCGAAGATGTCGCGCTGCATGGCGGGAGTGTCACACGATCAGCCCGACCCCGGCGTGTGTGCACGGTGCTTCGAGGGAACTCCGGGAACGGGCCCAGGAGAGACCACGGTCCACATCAGACCATGGACCGCCGGGGCGGAGGCCACTGTGGATTGGACGAACCGGACAACTTGTGTGCGGCTGGGCAACTCCTGTGACGAAAGCCCTATCTGAGCGGTTGGGCAGCATCCGTTCGCCGACTAGCGTCCCCGTCATGACCGTGGCCGGATCATCCGTGTCCCCACCTGCGGTGTCACCGGCGGCGCACGCCGCCGCGGTGAACGACCTCATCGGCAAGTACCGGGCGCTGCCTCCGGGTGCCCGTGTGCGGCTGGGAAAGAAGTCGTCGAACCTGTTCCGGTTCGGCGCGGGAGCAGCAGCCGACGTCACCCGGCTCGACACGACCGCGCTGACCGGCGTGCTCGGCGTCGACCCGAAGTCCCGCACCGCCGAGGTGCAGGGCATGACCACCTACGAGGA
>DASYES010000188.1:0-5476 GCA_036498885.1 Pseudonocardia sp. | reverse complement strand
GCGCGCAGCCGGGCCTCGTCCGGCACCGGTGGATCGTCGCGCGGCGGTCGGGTTCGGCGGCAGGGTGGCGGTGGCCCCTACGTGCCCGACCTGCCGTGCGCTCGCGGGCTGGTCGCGAGGGTGGGCATCCCGAACGTCACCGATATGCCGTCGCTGAACGCGACGTGGTCGGGCGGGCGCCGGGCGAGCGTGCCGAGGCCCACCGCGGCGAGCAGCCCGTCATCGATGTCCAGCACCTGCGCCGTCCGCAACGGCCAGGCCTTATGGGCGTTCGGCAGGTACCAGGTGCGGCCGAGGTGGGCGACGTGCAGCCCCCAGCGTGCGGTGAGGAAGCGTTCCAGCGGCCCGTCGACGGTCTCGGCACCGGCCCGCACGACGATCCGGCTGCGCGTCGTCCCCTGCCATTTCCTCCGTGTCGCGTAACCGCGGACGTCGCCATCGGCGACGAACCGCATCCGTGCCCACCGGTACGGCAGCCCGAATACCGAGCGGGCGGCAGCCACCGCGACGGCCCGCTCGGCGTCGAGGCTGAGGAAGACCACCCCGCGCCGCCCCGTGGCGTCCACGGAGTACAGGCGCACGTTGGTCTCCAGGAACGACCCGACCCAGGGGATGGCCGGTCCGCGGGCGAAGCCGGTGCCGGACATGCGGAACGGCACGAGCCCGACGTAGGTCCGCCCGTCGAGGACGTCGGGCTCGACGCCGGGCGGGAGGAAGCGGGCCACCTCTCCTGGCCGGACCGCCCAGTGCAGGAACGTGACGTCACGCCAGCGCTGCCGCAGCAGGTGCGGCCGCAGCAGCGCAGGTGCGTCGACGGATACCGGTTCGGGCGTGGCGGGCGGGCGCACCCGCCCATCATGGGCGCGCGCCCGCACTCAGGCGAGCGACGCGCGCCATGCCTCGTGCAGGTCGGCGAACTCACCCCCGCCGCGGAGCAGTTCCTCCGGGGAGCCGTCCTGCACGACCTTGCCATCGGCCACCACGAGCACGCGGTCGGCGATCAGCACGGTCGAGAGCCGGTGGGCGATGATCATCGATGTGCGCCCGGCGAGCACGGTCTCCAGCGCGGCCTGCACCGCTCGTTCCGAGGGGATGTCGAGCGACGAGGTGGCCTCGTCGAGCAGCACCACCGCCGGATCGGCCAGCACCACCCTGGCGAGCGAGACGAGCTGGCGCTGCCCCGCCGACAGCCGGCCTCCGCGTTTGCGCACGTCGGTGTCGAATCCGTCGGGCAACGCCTCGATGAACTCCCGGGCGCCCACGGCGTCGGCTGCGGCCACGATCTCGGCCCGCCTGGGCGACCCGACATCTCTTGACCGGCCCATCGCGATGTTGTCCGCCACCGAACCGGCGAACAGGAACGCCTCCTGGGTGATCATCACCAGCGCGGAGCGCAGTGCCTCGTCGGTGATGTCGCGCAGGTCCACCCCGTCGAGACGGACCGCGCCCGAGACCGGGTCGTAGAACCGCGCCGCGAGCTTTGCCAGCGTCGACTTGCCCGCACCGGTGGCCCCGACGAGCGCCACCGTCTGCCCGGCCGGGACGCGCAGCGAGAACTCCGGCAGCACCGTGCGGTCGGCGGCCCTGCGGTAGGCGAAGCTGACGCAGTCGAACGCGAGCTCCCCGCGCACGGGGAAGGGCAGGGGCACCGGACGGGCCGGTTCGGGCACGCCGGCCGGCGTGTCGAGGACGGAGGCGATCTTCTCCAGTGCGGCGGCAGCCGACTGGTAGCTGTTGAAGAACTGCGCCAGGTCGTCGAGGGGGTCGTAGAGCCGCCGCAGGTACAGCAGGAACGCCGTGAGGGCCCCCAGGGCCAGCGTGCCGTCCAGCACCCGCAGGCCGCCGATCAGGAGGATGAGCGCCAGCGTGGCGTTGCCGACGAGACGGACCCCCGCCACGTACCACGCCACCGTGAGGAACGCTGTCGTGTTCGCATCCCGGTGAGCGGTGGTGAGCCCGTCCATGATCTCGTCGTTGCGTCGCTCGCGGCGGAACGCCTGCACGGCACGGATGCCGTTCATCGACTCGACGAAGTGCACGATCAAGCGCGCCACCGTGCTGCGGGTGCGCCGGTAGCTCGCCCGCGAGCTGCGCTGGAACCAGCGGGTGAGCACCAGCAGCGGCACGAAGCCGCACAGCACGACCGCGGCGAGCGTCGGGTCGAGCCATACGAGCAGCACCGTCACGCCGACCAGCGAGAGCACGGCCCCGAACAGGCCTTCGAACCCCTTCTCCAGCAGGTCGGTGAGCGAGTCCATGTCGCTGGTCAGGCGCGAGATCAACCGGCCTGATGTGTAGGACTCGTGGAAGTCGAGCGACAGCCGCTGCCCGTGGGCGAACACGCGGCGGCGCAGGTCGAGCAGCAGGTCCTGCCCGATCCGCCCGGACAGCAGCGTGAACGCCGAGCGCAGGGCCGCGCCGGCGATCCCGGTGCCCGCGTACCCGGCGATGGACCAGGCCAGCGGGCCGGGATTCCCGGCGAGGGCGGCAGGTACGCCCTGGTCGATCGCGGTGGCCACCAGGAGCGGTCCGGCGAGCATCGCCACGTTCTCGGCGACGAGCAGCACCGCCGCGAGCATCACGGCGCGACGGTGCGGACGCAGCAGCTCCGCGACGAGCAGCCGGGCGCGGCGCTGCATCCGCAGCCCGGTGGTCCGGTCGATCTCGTCGGCCTCGTCGTCCTCGGCGGCGATACCGCGCCAGGCCTCGACGACGGCCCCCGGGCCGGCCTCGGGCTCCGGGCCCGTCCCGGGGTCCCTGCCGGGCGCGGTCTCCGCGGCGGTGTCCGTACTCATGCGCCCACTTCCTCTCGGTCGTCGGCCAGGTCGTCCATTGCGCTCGTCAGCAGCCGCCGGTACTCCGCGTCCGTGGCCAGCAGCTCGCTGTGCGTACCGACGGCCGTGATCCGGCCGTCGACGAGGAGCGCGACCCGGTCGGCGAGCTGCACGGTGGACGACCGGTGCGCCACGACCAGTGCCGTCACCCCGCCCAGCACCCGCCGGAGCGCGGCCTCGACCTCTGCCTCGGTGTGCACGTCCAAAGCGGAGAGCGGGTCGTCCAGCACCAGGACGGGCGGGCGCCCGATCACCGCCCTGGCCAGGGCGAGCCGCTGGCGCTGCCCGCCCGAGAGCGACATACCCTGCTCCCCGATCCGGGTGTCGAGGCCCCACGGCAGCGCCGCGACGAAACCGTCGGCGCTCGCCACGCGCAGGGCCTCCCACACCTGCTCGTCCGATGCGGACGGGAGTCCGAGCGCCACGTTCTCCCGCACGCTGGCCGAGATCAACACCGGGTCCTCGAAAGCGGTGGCCACAGCGGTGCGCAGGTCAGCCAGCCGCAGGTCACGGACGTCGATGCCATCGATCAGCACCGCGCCCCCGGTGACGTCGTAGAGCCGGGCCACCAGCGCCGTCAGCGTGGTCTTGCCCGATCCGGTGGCACCGACCAGCGCCAGCGTCTCCCCTGGGCGCAGCGCCAGGTCGACACCGTGCAGGACGTCTCCGCGCCCACCGGGGTAGGCGAAGGAGACGTCTCGCAGGACGAGCTCCCCCCGCACCGGGTTCGGCGCGGGCACCGGGTCGGGCGGGTCGGTGATCGCCGGGACGACGTCACGGACCTCCCAGTACCGCCGGGTGGCGGCCGCGGCGTTGCTGGCCTCGGCGAGCAGCCAGCCGATCGAGGCGATCGGCCAGTACAGGTAGGTCATGACGGTGACCGCGGCGACCAGGGTGCCGAGCGTCAGCGTGCCCTGAGCGACCCCGTAGGCCCCCAGCCCGAGGATCAACGCGATCGCCGACTCGGGCAGCGTCACCAGCACGGCCCACAGCGCTGCGAGCAACCGCACCTTCAGCAGTTCGGTGCCGCGCAGCCCCCGCGCGTCGGCGACGAACCGCGCGGTGAGCCTGCGTCCGCGGCCGAGGGACTTGAGCACGCGGATGCCCAGCGCCGACTCCTCGATCACCGTGGCGAGGTCCCCCGCCTGGTCCTGCGCGCGCCGGGCGGCGACCGAGTAGCGGCGCTCCAGCATGAGGGTGAGCACCACGAGCGGCACCGCGATGACGCCGATGACCAGCCCCAGCGAGGGGGAGAGCCAGGCCAGTACCACCACGCCCGCCACCATGGTCAGCACGTTGACCACGAGGAAGATCCCCGAGAACGCGACGAACCAGCGAATCGTGGTGAGGTCGGACGTCGCGCGGGAGAGCAGCTGCCCGGAGGGCCACTGGTCGTGGAACGCCACGGGCAGGCGTTGCAGGTGGGCGAAGAGGTCGGCCCGCAGGTCGGCCTCGATGCGGGTGCTGGGGCGGGCGACGAGACGCCGCCGCAGCAGCATCAAGCCGGCCTCGAGCAGCCCGAAGACGAACACCCCGGCGACCAGCCACGGCAGCGCCGACAGCTCGGAGCGGGCGATCGGGCCGTCGACGATGGCGCGGGTGATGAGGGGGATGGCCAGCCCGGCGAGGCTGCCGGCCAGCGCCGCGAGGGCGCCGCCGATGAGGGCATGTCGATGGGGACGGATGTACGGGGCGAGGCGGCGCAGGGCACCGAGGGTGGCCCGGTGGGGCTGCTGGGAGTCGTCGCTCATGGCACCGATGACGGTAGGTACTTCGGGCGAACGACGCATGCGACTTCTTTCATGCCTCAACCGTGCGACCTCGACGCGAGTGGAGGTCGATGGCCCGGCTGTAGCACTCTTGAGGAAAGGAAGCACCGGATCGGGTCGGGAAGGATCTGAGGACGTGACGTTGCGGATCGGCTACAAGGCCTCTGCGGAGCAGTTCGGGCCGAGGGAGCTCGTGGAGTACGCCGTACGGGCGGAAGAGGTGGGCCTCGACAGCGTGGTGACGTCGGACCACTTCCTGCCGTGGCGCCACGAGGGCGGCCACGCACCGTCATCGCTCGTGTGGCTGGCGGCGGTGGGGGAGCGCACCGAGCGGGTGCAGATCGGGACATCGGTGCTCACGCCGACGTTCCGTTACAACCCCGCGGTGATCGCGCAGATCTTCGCCACGCTGGGGGAGGCGTACCCGGGCCGCGTCATGCTCGGCGTCGGCACCGGGGAAGCGCTGAACGAGATCGCCGTCTCGGGCATGGAGTGGCCCGAGTTCAAGGAGCGGTTCGCGCGGCTGCGCGAGGCCATCCGGCTCATCCGTGAGGTGTGGACGTCCGAGGACGTGACGTTCGAGGGCGAGTACTACCGCACCGTCGGGGCGACCATCTACGACAAGCCGAAACAGCCGGTTCCGATCTACGTGGCAGCGGGCGGCCCGGTCGTGGCGAAGTACGCCGGCCGCTCGGCGGACGGGTTCATCTGCACGTCCGGCAAGGGCATGGATCTCTACACCGAGAAGCTGATACCGGCCGTTACCGAGGGTGCTGAGGCGTCGGGGCGCACTCTGGACCAGATCGACCGGATGATCGAGATCAAGATGTCCTACGACCGCGACCCCGCCCAGGCACTGGAGAACTGCCGCTT
>DASYES010000187.1:0-5200 GCA_036498885.1 Pseudonocardia sp. | reverse complement strand
AGCCAGTCCGTGACGAGCAGCGGCGCCAGCAGGGCTGCCCCGACGACCACGCCGCCTGCGAGCAGCTGTGATCGCCACCGGTCGGCCAGGCCGAGTCCGGCGGCCGCCACCACCAGCTCGACCAGCAGCGCCGACACCTCGGGGAGGTAGCCGTAGAGCGCCGTCGCCGCGGCGACCACCAGGTAGAGCGTCGCGAAGCCCGTCGCCGCCAGCGCGAGGGCACCCGTTCGAGCGCTGTCCCGGCGGTGCAGCCGCAGCGCGATGACGACCAGCGCCATGCCGAGCACCGCGCCCGCGCTCACCCGCGCGGCAGGCGAGAACCAGCCGCGGGACGCGGCCAGCACCAGTAGCAGGACGATCCCGAGCAGAGTGACGCCGCTGCCGACCCATGCGAGCAGCCGCGCTCCAGAGATCGGTGACCGCGGCCGGGCCGGCGCGACCGGCTGCGGAAAGGGGGCGGGAGACGCCGTCTGACCGGCCTCGCGGGGCGGCGGAGCGACGCTGCTGTGCGGCGAAATCCGACTCGTAGGAGTGACAGAGTCGACATTCGACGCAACCTGCTCCACCGAACGCACGTCTCCTGATCGTGACGATTGTGGCGCCTCCACGGCCGGCGCCGCTCCGGAACCGACCGGAGCGGCAGCAGCGCGCAGCTGCAGCAGCTCCGTGCCGATCGCATCGATCCTGCGTCCCAACCAGGCAAGTTCCCTCGACAGAGCGATGTAGGGATCCCTGGTTTCGGTGCTCATGCCGAGAAAGGATGGAGGCCCACCGTGCGTAACGGGGTCCGTACCGCTACCAGGTTCCGGTCACAAGTTCATCACGTTCCCCCATCCGGGGGGTTCGTGCCCGATCACCCGCAACCCACTCGACCCGGTCTCGTTAACCGGATCGAGCGGACTTGTCTGGAGGTTGTGTGAGCGCCGTTTCACCTGCCCGCCCAGCCGTCCCCGCTGGGGCGGCGCCGCATACGCCACTCCACGAGACGGCTCGTCGGCCGCGAGCGCTGCGCCGACCCCGACCTCGTCCCCAACCCAACCGCTCGCGGTTCCCGTCCGTCTCCGTGGTGGTGCCGACGCGCAACGAGGCGCGGAACCTGGAGATCATCCTTCCGGTGATCGCCGCGGTCCGCCCCGCCGTCCACGAGATCATCGTCGTCGACGGCAACTCCACCGACGGCTCCATCGAGGCCGCCAAGCGCGTCCTGCCGTCGGTCCGCACGATCACCCAGACCCGCAAGGGCAAGGGCAACGCGATGGCCTGCGGGTTCGGGGCGGCCACCGGCGACATCATCGTGATGTTCGACGCCGACGGCTCCGCCGATCCCGCCGAGATCCCTGCCTTCGTCTCGGCCCTGGTCGCGGGCGCCGACTTCGCCAAGGGCAGCCGGTTCACCACCGGCGGCGGCAGCGACGACATCACCCTGCTGCGCAAGACCGGGAACGCCGGGCTCAACGGGGTGGCGAACGCGCTGTTCGGCACGACGTACACCGACCTCTGCTACGGCTACAACGCCTTCTGGGCCGACCTGCTGCCGGTCCTCGAGCTCCCCCCGGTGGATGCTCCGCCGCCGCCGGACGGAATGCTGTGGGGCGACGGTTTCGAGATCGAGACGGTGCTCAACTGCCGGATCGCCGCAGCCGGGCTCAAGATCACCGAGGTGCCCTCGATCGAGCGGCAGCGGATGTTCGGCGAGACCAACCTCCGCACGTGGGCCGATGGCACGCGGGTGTTGCGTACGCTGCTGGCCGAGCACCGGCGTGCCGACCGACGCAAGTTCGACCGCCGCTAGACACGGGCGGTCACCATTCGTGAAGGAGACCGCCCCGTGAGTACGACCGCCGTCACGGCATCCGTCGTGATCTGCGTCTACACCGAGAAGCGCTGGGACGACATCGTCGCCGCTGTGGAATCGGTCGCTGCGCAGGAGGTCAGCGCGCAGGAGGTCAGCGCGGTCGAGACAGTGGTCATCGTCGACCACAACCCTGCGCTCCTGGCGCGGGCTCAGCAGGCGTTTGCCCCCCGCGGGGTGCGTGTCCTGCCGAACGCGCACAAGCAGGGCCTGTCCGGTGCCCGTAACACCGCCATTGCCGAGGCCACCGGCAGCGTGATCGCCTTCCTCGACGACGACGCCGCGGCCCGCCCTGGCTGGCTCGCCGCGCTGCTCGCGCCCTACAGCGACCCCACGGTCGCCGCGGTGGGCGGGGTCGCTCACCCACGCTGGCCGGCTGGGCGATCCTTCGTCCGCACCGCACGTCCCACCGTCCTGCCCGGTGCCGAGCCGTGGAACGGCGACGCGACCGGCGAGCTCGACTGGATCGTCGGCTGCACGTACACCGGCCAGCCCACTGAGCAGGCCGACGTGCGGAACCTGATGGGCTGCAACATGTCGTTCCGCCGGGAGGTGTTCGAGCGCGTCGGTGGGTTCGCGGAGGACATCGGGCGGATCGGCAAGAACCCGCTCGGCTGCGAGGAGACCGAGCTCTGCATCCGTGCCCGGCAGGCCTATCAGCGGGCAGGCGAGAAGATCCGGATCGTCTTCGAGCCGCGCGCGATCGTCGACCACCGGGTCAGCGAGGACCGCGTCGAGTGGGCCTACCTGCGCAGGCGCAGCTGGGCCGAGGGGCTGTCCAAGGCCGCCGTCTCCAAGCTGGTGGGCAGCGACGACGCTCTCTCCACCGAGCGCAGCTACGTCGCCAAGGTGCTGCCCGGGGCCGTGTTGCGGGAACTACGACAGCGGAACATCACCTCGGCCGCGGCCGTCGTCGCCGCGCTCGCCTGGACCGGTGCCGGCTACATGCGGGGCAAGCTGCCCGGCGCCACCGATGGGGTGCGGCTGCCCGCCGCGCAGGGCGATGGAGCGGCTGCGCCCGCCACCCACCCGAGCGCGGGTGGCTGAGGTCGGGACCGCCGGCGTGCAGCACCCGCCGATCCACAGCTTCGTCCACCACCGCAGCCGCCTCACCGAGGGCCAGCAGCATGCCTGGGAACGGTGGTGGCACACCCGCGGCCGGGACGTCGACGATCTGCTGAGCGGTGCCGAGCCGTTCGATCCACCCACCTGGTTCGGCCGGACCGCCCCGCTGGTGCTGGAGATCGGGTCCGGAATGGGGGAGTCGACGGCTGCACTCGCCGCGGCCGCTCCCGACGTCGACCACCTGGCCGTGGAGGTGTTCGAGCCCGGCCTCGCTCAGCTGCTCATGCGGCTCGCCGAGGCCGATCTGACGAACGTGGCGCTGCTGCGCGGGGACGCCGTGGCGCTGCTGCGCCAGTGCGTGCCTCCCGACTCGCTGACCGCGATCCGGGTCTTCTTCCCGGATCCCTGGCCGAAGCGCAGGCACCGCAAGCGGCGGCTCGTGCAACCGGACTTCGCCGCACTGGCGGCCTCGCGGCTCGAGCCGGGCGGCACGCTCCACATGGCCACCGACTGGGACGACTACGCCGTCCAGATGCGCCAGGTCTGCGACGACGAGCCCCTTCTCGAGAACACCGCTTCGGGCGAGCCCGACGGATGGACACCGCGACCGGAATGGCGCCCCGTCACGAAATTCGAACAACGCGCCGTTCACGAAGGTCGCGCCGTTCACGACCTCGTGTACCGTCGCGTCTCCACCGAGCCACTCTCCGACCACAGAGCGTGACCGGGTAGGAAGGACGCACCCCGCTCCCCAGGGGTGTCGGGCGAGTGAAAGGCCAGACGCCGAGTGTCATCGCTCGTTGCAACGAACGCTGCTGTTCCTGCTCCCCGCGAGCCCCAGAGCTCACGCGCCAACCTCCGACCGGCGACGGGTTCCGTTGACCTCGCGGAGGCGCAGGAGTTCCTCGACCAGTTCTATGCCGAGACCTCGCCCACCACCAGGTTCGATCATCGGTTGTGGCAGATCCGCCACGAGATCGAGACAACCGGCAGCTACACCCACACCGTCGAGGAGTTGACGTTCGGCGCCCGCGTGGCCTGGCGCAACTCGGCGCGCTGCATCGGCCGTCTGTACTGGAACAGCCTGCGCGTGCGTGACCGCCGGGACGTCGCCGAACCGGCCGGTGTGGCCGCGCAGTGCGTCGAGCACCTGCACGAGGCCACACGTGGCGGCCGGATCCGTTCCACGATCACCGTCTTCGCCCCCGACCGGCCGGACCAGCCTGGACCGCGCATCCACAACGACCAACTCGTGCGCTATGCCGGCCACCGCCTACCCAGCGGGGAGATCCGCGGCGACGGTCGGTATGCCGACTTCACCGACCGCGCGGTCGCCCTGGGATGGCATCGCCCGGACCCACCCGGGCAATTCGACGTGCTGCCGCTGGTCATCTCGGATGGCGATGCCGAGCCGGAGATCTTCGACCTCCCGGCCGACGCCGTGCTGGAGGTGCCGCTCACTCACCCCGACCACGAGTGGCTGGCCGACCTGCGCCTGCGCTGGCACGCGGTGCCCGCGATCAGCAACATGCCGCTGGACATCGGCGGCGTGACCTACCAGGCCGCTCCGTTCAACGGCTGGTACCTCGGCACCGAGATCGGCGCCCGCAACCTCGTCGACGCCGACCGCTACAACCTGCTGCCCGTCATCGCGGAACGCCTCGGCCTGGACACCAGCTCCGAACGCACCCTGTGGCGCGACCGCGCGCTGGTCGAGATGGTGCGTGCGGTGCAGCATTCCTTCGACGTGGCCGGTGTGACGATGGCCGACCACCACTCCGAGTCGCGACGCTTCCTCACCCACGTGGCCCGCGAGGAGAGCGCCGGGCGGCGTTGCCCTGCCGACTGGAGCTGGATCGTGCCGCCCGTCTCGGGTGGGCTCACCCCCGTCTACCACCGCTACTACGACGAGCCCGATCCCACCACACGCCCGGCCTTCCTCCAGCCCTGAAACCCGCGACCAGCTCAACTCGGCGGAGGCAGACCCGGCACCTGCCGGGTGCGGCCACGGAACTCCGCCACCGCCAGTTCCCCGTTACGCACGGTGACATCGTAGAGGCCGGACCGGCCGGTGCGCGCCCGTTCCATCGCCTCGGCCACGAGCTCTGCGCCCAGGGGCACCGGCCGCAGGAACGCGATATCGGCAACCGAGGCGACGGCCGAGACGCCGTAGCTGTTGGACGCGTAGGCGAGGGCCGCGTCGGCGAGCATGAACAGGTATCCGCCGTGGCAGATGCCGTGGCCGTTCACGTGGCGAGCCTGCACCGTCATGCCGACCACGGC
>DASYES010000186.1:0-3125 GCA_036498885.1 Pseudonocardia sp. | reverse complement strand
ACACCATCCCCTGGTCCCGGACCGTGGTCTCCCAGTCCGGCCGCGGCTTCCCCCTGCGCCGTTCCATGTGCGTCCGTTTCCGTTCAGGAGCCGCTCGAGCCGCGGTTCGAGACGCCGAAGCCGCCGCGTGACACCGAACCGCTCCCCGAGCCGGCAACGGTCTTCCCGGACGGCGTGGTGATCCGGGTGCCCGACTTCGGCACCGTCGCGGTGCCGCCGCTCACCGGTTGGCCAATGTTGCCGCCACCGCCGTAGTTGTAGCGGTACTGGCGGCCGCCCCCGCCGATGAAGATCGGGTACGGGATGATCCCGCCCCCGGCGTGATAGTTGGTGCCGGAACTCGCCGGCGTCGCGCAGTTGGCGTCATCGACGACGACGTTGGTCTCCTCGTCGACGCAACGCGCTTGAACGTCCTCGTCCGGCTGTGCGACCTGGTAGCCGATGGCGATCAGCGCGACGATCCCGACCGTGGCGCCGGCCCCGATGAGGATGCGTTTGCGCTTCTTGCGCGAGCGCTCCGCCTCCTCGGCCTTCCGGCGCTCGGCCTCCTCCTCGCGGCGCGCGGCCTGCTCGCGTGCGCGGCGCTCGGCCAGTGTGGGTTCGCGGGGGGTGGTGGACTCGTCCTGGAAACGCATGCGCCCCGTTGGTCGCTCGGGTGACTCGTCGGGGCGGTCGTCGGGTTCGTCGCCGCCGGGACTGTTGTCATTCGTCGACATGCGATCCCCCTCGGCTGCATTCGTCCGCCGTTCACAGTCTCCCCTGCGCGCGCACCGTACCGGGACCGCGCTCACCGGCAAACGCTGACGTTCGCAGCACACCGACGACCGATGGTCGCGCAGTGCCTTACGAGCTCTTGGTGTCACCAGAGGTAACGGCATGATGACGCTCGACATGGACCGACTCCTCGCCGCTCCCCACCGGCCCACGAACCATGGCGCCGGCGCCGTGCGTCCCGCGCCTCCCCGCACCAACGGCGGGCCGCGCGTCGCACCTTCGTGGAACCCGGGCCGACCCACTGTCCCCGCCCCGGGCGCAGGCGTTCCCCCGCGCGCTGTCCCCGCCCCGGGCATCGGCGCTCCCCCGCGCGCCGCCCGCCACGTCTTCCCCCCGCCGCCGCCCCCCACGCCCGCCGGCCGGCGGCCGTCCAGCACGCCGGCCGATCGGCCGCCGCCGCCCGCGGCGAACGCCTCCCACTCCTCGAAGCAGTTGCCGGCGCGCCGAATCGTGATGGGCATCCTCATCGGCGCGCTCACCATGTTCGGAGTGGCCACGCTGGACACCTTCGCCGGCGCCACGGTGCCCGTCCTCGGGTCCCTCGCGGCGCTGCCGGGGGTCGCGGGCGACCGGGACGTGGTGGAGGTGCCTGCCCCGCCGTCCACCCCCGGCACCTGCCTGATGTGGACCCGCTCGGATGCCGCCGACACCAAGGTCGTCGACTGCGCCCAGCCGCACCTCTTCGAGCAGGCGGGCTCGGTCACGCTCGTCGACCAGGCCACGCTGCCCGACGACCGGCAGTGGCGCCAGCTCGTCAACGAGCGGTGCTCCCAGCTCGTGCTCGACTACATGGGCGGGAAGTTCGATCCCGACGGCCGTTACCGGGTGGGCGCTCTCAAGCCGTCCCCCGCCAAGTGGGCCGAGGGCGACCGCGAGCTGCGTTGCGGGCTGCAGAGCTCCTCGCGCTCCGGTGCGCTCTACCCACTGGCCGGCCGCGCCGCAACCTCCGACCAGTCCGCGGTGCACGACCCCGGCACCTGCCTGGCCATCGACGGCCGCACGATCGGCGACCCGGTCGACTGCGTCGGGCCGCACGCCGTCGAGACGGTCGGCATCGTCGACCTCTCCCAGAAGTTCCCCGACGCGTTCCCCGCCGTGGGCGACCAGGACGCGTTCCTGCAGCCGGAGTGCGGGCGGATCGCCAACGAATACGCCGGCAGCGCCGACGCCATCGCGGCGAAGAAGCTCACCGTGTACTGGGACAACCTCACCGAGGACTCCTGGAAGGCGGGCACCCGCAAGGTCAACTGCAACCTGGCCGCCCTGCTGCCCGACCGCAGCGGTTTCGCACCCGTCACCGGTCCGGTCCGGGGCGAGGTGGTGGTCGGCGACAATCCCGCCCCGCCGGCATCCCAGATCCCCGGTCCCGGAGTTCCGGCGCCCACCACCACGGCCCCCGCCGAGCCACCCATCGACGGTCCGCCCAACGAGCAGCCGCCGCCCACCGGGGAGCCTGGCGACGTGCAGCCGCCCGTCAGTCAGCCGCAGCTGCCGCCGCAGCCAACGGAACCGCCGGACGTGGATACGCCGACCCCGCCGCCGCCTCCGAGGATCGATACGCCGACCCCGCCGGTTCCGACGACTCGGCCCGGCACGGGGGCGTGAGGCCCGCACCCGGATGGAGATGACGCGCCGGCGGTTCGAGGAAGCGGTCGCCGACGCGCTGGACTCCATTCCGCCACAGCTGACCGCCGCGATGGACAACGTCGTGGTGCTGGTGGAGGACCGTAATCCCGAGGAACCCGAACTGCTGGGCCTCTACGAGGGGGTCGCGCTCACCGAGCGCACCTCGTCGTACGGCGGGGTGCTGCCGGACCGGATCACGATCTACCGAGACGCGATCCTCGACGTGTGCGACGACGTCGACGAGGTGGTGCACGAGGTGGCGGTCACCGTGGTGCACGAGGTCGCCCACCACTTCGGGATCGACGAGGAGACGCTGCGCGAGCTCGGCTGGGGCTGACTGCCCGGCGCGGGCGATGAGTGAGCTTGCGAGCGAATCAGTGTCACAGCGCCTTCGCGAAGCGCCGACCGAGCGCAGCAAGGGCGGGCGAAGAGCGTCAGCGGGGCGTGCCGCCCGCGGTGACGTCCCCGGGCACGGGAGGGGCGCTGTCCCAGTGGTCGAGCGCCCAGCCCCCGGGCATCGCGGGGTCGGGGACCAGCACCACGAGGCCCGTATTCGGGACGTACAACGTCTCCGCCGTGTCACCGAGCAGCGCTGCGGCCGCCAGCCGGATCGCCGCACCGTGGCTCACGAGTACGACATCGCCGTGGGCACCGTCGGTGATCCGCTCGACGACCGGCAGGTAGCGGGCCCGCAGGTCGTGGGCCGACTCGCCGCCGGGCAGGCG
>DASYES010000185.1:0-4497 GCA_036498885.1 Pseudonocardia sp. | reverse complement strand
GTGAGCACCGACGCCCCGCTCGGGGCGGTGGGCGGCGCTGTGACCGTGTCGATCGTCTCCCAGATCCTCGACCAGATCACCGCGCTGGAGGATCTGCGCGACTACCTGCCCACCCACTACGACAGCGCGTGGGTCGGGCTGCTCTCGGAGCAGATCGACTGGGCCGGCATGACCCGCGGCGTCTTCTCGGCCCTGTGCTACGCGGCCGTGCTCGGCGCGCTGGCGCTGTGGCAGTTCCGCCGCAAGGACGTCACCAGCTGGGAGCGCGCTACGTTCGCGCCGGCGTGCTCCCGCTCTCCCCCACGTCCACGGTGACGGGAGCGCTCACCGGCCGGGGCGTCCCGAGCAGGACACCCCCGACGATCACCACCCCCGCCACCAGCTCCACCGCGCTGGGCCGTTCGCCCAGCGCCGCCGCGGCGAGCGCGATCCCGACCACCGGCACCAGCAACGAGTACGGCGCGACGACACCGGCCGGGTAGCGGCGCATCAGCGTCGTCCAGATGCCGGTGCCGAGCACGGTGGCGAGGATCGCGAGGTAGGCGATCGCCAGCACCCCTGGCACCCCATCAGGCGTGACGGCGCCGCGCAGCGCCGCCCAGTCGGCGACCGGCCCCTCTGTCAGCAACGAGGCCGCGAGCAGCGGGATCGGCGGCACCACGGACATCCAGAGCGTGAGGTGCAACGGGTTCGGCGGGTCGGCGAGGCGGGCGGCGAGGTTGCCGAACGCCCAGCCCAACGCGCCGATCAGCGTGAGTACCAGCGGGATCAGTGCCGCGGCCTGCGCCTGCGCAACGGCGATGGCCAGGAGTCCGACCACCGCGAGGGTGATACCCGCGACCTGGCGGGCGCTCAACCGTTCCCGCAGCAGCACCGCCCCGAGCAGGACGGTGAACGGGGCCGACGCCTGAAGCACCAGGGATGCGAGCCCGGTGGGCATACCGACGTCCATCGCAACGAACAGGAACAGGAACTGCACCGTGCCGAAGCCGAGCCCGTAACCGATCAGCCACCGCAGCGGAACCCGTGGACGAGGCACCAGCAGCACCGTCGGGATGGCGAGCACCACGAACCGCAACGCGGCGAGGAAAAGCGGCGGGTAGTGCTCCAGCCCCACGTGGATGGCAAGGAAGTTCGCGCCCCACAACACGGCGACGACGGTGGCGAGCAGGCGGTCGCGGGCGGTCACCACGCCACGTTCCGCGTTGCGGACGTGGAAGACCAGCGAATGTGGCCGCCCTCGCGATCAGGTGGTCTGCGGGCGCAGCCGTTGGGGCAGCTTCGCGACGACCGCTGAGTAGGAGTCGTCGACGAGCTCGAGCAGCTCGTCGTCGGGGACCGTGCCGTCGACCGCCACGGTGTTCCAGCCGTGCCGCCCGATGTAGGGCATCACCGATGCTGTGCCGGGGTAGCGGTGGCGCACCTCGGCCGCCTCGTCGGTGTCCCGGCCGCATTTGACGCCGAGCCTGCCCGTTGCGAGGAACGCGAAGATCTTGCCGCCCACCTTCGCCACGAGGTCGCCCTCCCATGGCTCGTCGGGGGTGGCGCCCGGCTTGGCCAGGCAGTAGGCGACCAGCTCCGCGTGCTTCACGGCCAGCGCTCGGACGCCGACCGCGACCGCAGTGCGAGCCACAGCAGCACGAACAGCAGCACCGTGAACCAGACATAGGTGCTGCCGATCACCTGCTGGAGCGGCGTCCACGCCAGCTCCCGGTCGTCGGCCCGGGGAAGGCCCTGCTGATGGGGCGCGATCACGAACACCGCCCCCATCGCGATGGTGACCGCCGTCCACGCCCGGGACCTCGCCCGCCATGCCGTGGCGGCGGCGACCAGCAGGGCGGGCGCCACCCACACCCAGTGGTGCGACCACGAGGTGGGCGACACGAGCAGCCCGACACCGGCCGTGGCAACGAGCGCGAGCGGCGCGGAACCACGCCGGATCGCCGGCACCGCGATTGCGAGCAGCCCGGCGGACAGCAACAGCCAGCAGATGGTGCGCGCGGAGCCGTCGACGTGCGCCCGCACGAGCACGGCCTCGAACGTCTGGTTCGTGAAGAACGGCGAACCGCTGACGCCGCCCGCCGGATTGTCCAGCCAGAACGTCCACGACTGGTGGGGCGCCACCACGAACCCGATGGCGGTGGCGACCGCGCCGGACACGGCGGCGGTGGCAGCGGATCGGTAGTCGCGGCGCAGCAGGAAGTACAGGACGAACGCAGCAGGCGTCAGCTTGATGGCGGCCGCGATCCCGACGAGCATGCCGCGCGGCCAGCGCGGCCGCGCCACCAGGCAGTCGATCGCCACCAGCGCCATGAGCAGCAGGTTGATCTGCCCGAACTGGATGGTCTGGGACACCGGCTCGAGGCTCAGCGGCGGCCGCGGCGATGCGTCCGGAGCGTTGAAGTCGATGATCTTGCCGGGCTCCACGGCGAGCGCCAGCGGCAGCGCGATCGACGCCACCGACAAGGCCCCGGCCCGCCCGCCGGCTTCCCACAGTCGGCGCGCGACCACGTAGAGGGTGGCGCCGAGCGACAACGTCGAGAGCGCGAGCAGCCCCGTCCAGGCCACGACCCACGGCACGACAGCCAGCGGAATCATCGCCACCGCGGCGAACGGCGGGTAGATGAACGGGAGCGCGATGTGGGCCGCGGTCTGGGGCAATGGTCCGTAGAGACCACTGCCGGACAGCCACGCCTGCACCCCGAAGCGGTACACCTGCAGGTCGATGTGCCGGCCGCCGGTGTAGATCACGACCCCGACCAGCACCAGCGCCAGGAGCGGAACGGTGACCAGCAGAACGCGCCGGGGTGTGCGGAGCAGATCGAGGATGCGCTGCTCGGCCGAGGTGCGGGCGGTGGACGCGCCGACAACCGTCACGCTGCTGCCCTCTCCTCCGCCGATAGATCGGCCGCCACGGTAGCTCCCGCCCGACCGAGCCCACCGAGCCCCCCTCCGAAGAGACCGGACGCGATGGGCCCGCGCACATAGCAGCGTGGGCGACGCCTCACCGGATGCCGGCAGCGTCCATCCCGCGCAGTTCCTTCTTGAGGTCGGCGATCTCATCGCGGAGGCGGGCCGCCAGCTCGAACTGCAGGTCGCGCGCCGCGGCGAGCATCTGATCGGACAGCTGCTGCACCAGGTCGGCAAGTTCGGCGCGGGGCATCGTGGATGTGTCGCGGCCGGCGATCACCCCCGAGCTGGCAGTGGCCCGGCCCGGCTCTCCCGCCGCGCGCTTGCCGCGCGACTGGTTGCGCCCGGATCCGCCCACCGGGACCTCGGAGTCCTCGACCTCCCGATACACCTGGTCGAGGATGTCGGCGATCTTCTTGCGCAGCGGCTGTGGGTCGAGCCCGCGTTCCTCGTTGTAGGCGACCTGCTTGGCCCGGCGCCGGTCCGTTTCGTCGATCGCGAACTGCATCGAATCGGTGACCTTGTCGGCGTACATGTGCACCTCGCCCGACACGTTGCGCGCCGCGCGGCCGATGGTCTGGATCAGCGAGGTGCCGGAGCGGAGGAAACCCTCCTTGTCGGCATCGAGGATTGCGACCAGCGACACCTCGGGCAGGTCGAGGCCCTCCCGGAGCAGGTTGATGCCGACGAGCACGTCGAACTCGCCGAGCCGCAGCTGGCGCAGCAGCTCGACACGCCGCAGCGTGTCGACCTCCGAGTGCAGGTAGCGCACCCGGATGCCCAGCTCGAGCAGGTAGTCGGTGAGGTCCTCGGCCATCTTCTTGGTGAGCGTGGTGACGAGCACGCGCTCGTCGCGCTCGGAACGGCTGCGGATCTCGTGGACCAGGTCGTCGATCTGGCCCTTCGTCGGCTTCACGACGACCTTCGGGTCGACCAGGCCGGTGGGCCGGATGACCTGCTCGACGAACTCCCCGCCGGTGCGGCTGAGCTCGTACGGACCCGGCGTGGCCGAGAGGTAGACGGTCTGGCCGATGCGGTCGGCGAACTCCTCCCACGTCAGCGGCCGGTTGTCGACCGCGGACGGCAGCCGGAACCCGTACTCCACGAGGTTGCGCTTGCGCGACATGTCGCCCTCGTACATCCCGCCGATCTGCGGGACCGTCTGGTGCGACTCGTCGATGACCAGGAGGAAGTCGTCGGGGAAGTAGTCGATGAGCGTGGCGGGCGCCGAACCGGGGCCACGGCCGTCGATGTGGCGCGAGTAGTTCTCGATGCCCGAGCAGAACCCGACCTGACGCATCATCTCGACGTCGTAGTTGGTCCGCATCCGCAGCCGCTGGGCCTCGAGCATCTTGCCCTGGCGCTCCAGCTCGGCGAGGCGTTCGGCGAGCTCGGCCTCGATGTCGCGGACCGCGCGTTCCATCCGCTCCGGGCCCGCGACGTAGTGGGTGGCCGGGAAGATGCGGACGTCGTCGACCTGACGGATGACGTCGCCGGTGAGCGGGTGGAGGTAGTAGAGCGCCTCGATCTCGTCGCCGAAGAACTCGATGCGGATCGCGAGCTCTTCGTACGCCGGGATGATCTCCA
>DASYES010000184.1:0-2855 GCA_036498885.1 Pseudonocardia sp. | reverse complement strand
CGAGGACGGCGGCAGGCGACACAACGACATCTGAGCACATCCGGCTCCTCGCATGCCACTTCGCCCCACGCCGCGAGTGCCGGAGCCGCTACGGCGATGAAATGTCCGACATCCACGTGCCCGCCGACCTCGCCCGGTGCGTCACACTGCCGCGGTGGCGACTCTCCTCGACGACGGCAGCTGGGAGGTCCAGGGCCGCAGGCTCACCCTCCCGGTACGGATCACCGACGCCTCCGCGGCGCTGGCGACGTACCTCGTCCGCACCTCCGCGGCGAACAGGCTCGTCGAGGGCACCGGGCTCTCGCTGGTGTCGATGGCCGGGCGCACGCCGTTGGTTCTGGGGTTCATCACCTACCGCGCCGGTGACCTCGACAGCTACCACGAGGTCGCCGTCTCCCTGCTGGCCCGCCACCGCAGCCGCGTCGGCCCCTACATCCGGCAGATGGCGGTCACCGAGTCGTTCACGCTGGAAGCGGGCCGGGCGCTGTGGGGATTGCCGAAGTGGCTGGCCCGCGCGGAGCTGAACCTCACCGGCCGCACCGCCACCTGCCGCCTCACGGAGACCTCCGGAGCACGCGTGCTCACCGCCGCACTGCGCACCCTGCCGTGGCGGGTCCCGCTGACCGTGCCCGGCGCGCTCACCGCGCTCGCCCCCCGCGACGACACGGTGCTGGCCAGCAGGCTCCGTGGCCGGGTCAGCGGAATCCGCCTCGGCTTCCGCGGCGCCGAGGTCACGCTGGGCACAGGCAACCCCATGGCCGACGAGCTCCGGGCCGTCAACCTCCCCCGACGCCCGATCACGACGCTGACCGCCGACCACCTCGAGTTCGACATGGCAGCGGCAACCCCCCTCCCCCGCTGACCGTCCGAGACCAGGATTTCCGCCCCAGCCAGGGCCGATCGGCAGCTCTCGCAGCGATCACCACCACCGGCCGGGCCCCTGCCGCCGGCGCATGATCGTTCCGAGATCAGGGTTCCCGCCCCCGCCCGGGCTCATCGGCCGCACTCGCGGCGATCACCGGCACCGCCGCCGGCAGGCCGCCCGGGCGCGTGATCGTTTCCAGATTCGGGTTCTCGACCTGGCAAGGGCGGATCGGCCGTTTACGTGGCGATCTTGACGGTGGCGATCCGAGATCATCGGTCGAGTGCTCGGCGGACCGTCGCAGCGACCGCCCAGGGCCGCAGCATCACCTCGCTCGCCCGGAACCGGAGGACCTCCCAACCGCAGCGGGTGAGGTAGGCCTGCCGGTCGAGGTCTCGCAGGGCACGCTCCGGGGTGAGGTGGTCGCGCCCGTCGTACTCGACGGCCAGGCGGATCGTCGGGTACGCCATGTCGAGGCGGTACGGGCCGACCGCATACTGCAGCACTGGTGCCGGCAGGCCTGCGGCGCGAAGAGCGAAGCGGATGCGCGTCTCCATGGGTGACTCCGCGCGTGGGTCCGCCATGGCAACCACCCTCGGCAGCTGCGCGCTGCCACGAGCCCCGAGGTGGCGGTATCCGAACGGCACCAGTTCTGCTGGAGCGAAGCCGTGGACGTTCGCCAGGGCGTCGACCGCCACCACGGCGTCGACCAGGGGTGATCGCCGCGCCAGGTCGTACGCGGTGCGCAGCGGTGTGGTGACCACGACCCCGTCGGGCAGGACCGTGATCTCATCGAGCGGGAGCCTGTCGCGGCGGACCCTCAGACCAGGTCGGCTGCCACAGCCACCGCTCGCGATGACGACCTCGGCAGGCGCGTGCTCGGGACCGCACGATGCACCCAGCAGCTCCGCCGCGGACCATCCCCCGAGCGCCCCGCGGCGGCCGGTCAGAAGAAGCGCGGCACGCGAACGGAGCGCGAGATCCACCTCGACGTCGGCGCCGACGAAGATCCCGGTGAACAGGCGACGGAAACGGGGTCCGCGCAGCGCCTTGGCCGTGACGAGTCCGGCGGCGACAGCATCGGACCCCCGGAACGGCGAGCGCAGGTCGATCGGCACGGCCACACCGACGGCAGGAGGAACACGCCGGTTCCCCTGGCGTCAAGATCGCCGCGAGATCTGCCTTTCGGCCCTCAGAAGGGCGAACAACCGTATCCCGTGGCGATCAGCGGTGGGCGTCCAGCCACTCCCGCAGGTCCGACAGCGGACTCTCGCGCTCGGGCTCGTTGTAGATCTCGTGCCAGAGACCCTCGTACCAGCGGACCGTCCGGTCCGGGGAGCCGAGGTTCGCCTCCAGCAGCCGGGCGCCGGACGGATCGACGAGCCCGTCCAGAGTTCCGTGCTGGATAAGGACGGGGAGCCGCAACGCGCGAGCGCGCTCCGGCAGCACGGCGAACTGGCCGTACAACGCCGAGAACAGGCCGAGTGTCGGGTGGCCGTGGTGCACCAGCGGGTCGGCCCGATAGGCGGCGACGACGGCAGGGTCCTTGCTGATCTTCGTGACGTCGATCCCGGCCGGGCGCAGGGTGGGAGCCACCTTCGCGACGGCCCGCAGGACGGGCACGGCAACTCGGGGCAGGGCATTGCTGGCCAGCGCCGGCGCCGAGAGCACCAGGCCCCTCAGCGCCTGCTGGTGCTCCAGCGCATACGCCAGCGCGATCTGCCCGCCCATGCTGTGCCCGAGCAGGAACATCGGCAGCCCCGGGTGGCGGGTGACCACCAGGCGGCGGAAGGTGTCCAGGTCGGCGAGCCAGTCGTCGTAGCGGACGAGGTGGGCACGGCGGCCACCGGAGCGCCCGTGGCCGCGGTGGTCGATGCCGTAGACCGCCCACCCGTCCGGGACGAGTGCATCCTCGACGTAGCCGTAGCGGCCCGAATGCTCGCCGAGACCGTGGCAGATCAACAGCACGCCCGTGGGGTCTCCCGACGGCAGG
>DASYES010000183.1:0-3356 GCA_036498885.1 Pseudonocardia sp. | reverse complement strand
GGCACGTGGTCTTCGAAGACCCGGGCGGCGGTCTGCTCTTCTCCGGCGATCACGTGCTGCCGCGCATCACCCCCTCCATCGGGTTCGAGGCTGTCACCGCACCCCGCCCGCTGGCCGACTTCCTCGCCTCGCTCGAGCTCGTGCGCGCCCGCCCGGATGCGGCGATGCTCCCGGCGCACGGCCCGGTCGGCATGCGCGTGCACGAGCGCGTCGACGAGTTGCTCGCTCATCACGGCAAGCGGCTCGACGCGACCCTCAGCGCCGTGCAGGACGGGCGCTCCACGGCGTACGAGGTGGCGGAGGCGCTGCCCTGGACCCGTCGTGACCGGCGCCTGGACGAGCTCGACCCGTTCAACGCCATGCTCGCGACGCTGGAGACCTCGGTACACCTCGATCTGCTGGCCGAGCGCGGGCTCGTGACAGCCGGCGAGGAGAACGGCATCACTCGCTACACAACGTGATAACAATTCACTCTTTGTAGAACCCGGCGAGGACAGCGAAATGCGCCGGTCGTACGCTTCGGGCCGTGCAGGGGTTGGGTGGGCCCGGTCGGGTCCTCGTGCGTGCAGGGCTCGCCCTCGCCGCGTGCGTGCTCGCCGTGGCCGCCGTCGTCGTGGCCACCGAGGGGGCCACCTTCCCCGGCGGTCCCGGCCCCAGCGTCACGCTCGCCCCGACGGCTGCCGTCGGGTGCGACGCCGCCGGCCCATACACCCCGCCGGAGCGGGGGAGTGTCGGTCTTCCCGCCGGGATCGGCGAGCTCTGTTCCGGAGGCTCGATGACGCTGTCCGTTGCCGGTGCGGTGCTGGACGGATGGGACGTGCGCGGCGGGATCGTGGTGGACGCGCCTGACGTGGTGGTGCGTCGCAGTCGGGTGACCGGCGACGGTGCCACCCCCTACGGGATCGTCACCACGGCGGCGGGCTCGGTGCGTATCGAGGACGTGACGCTTACCGGCGACTTCCCCGAGGCGGCAATAGGCGGCGACCGGTGGAGCGGTGAACGGGTCGAAATCGTCGGTGTAACGCATGACGGCGCCCGGCTCGGCGAAGGGGCGCGGCTACGCAATAGCAACGTGCACGACTTCGCGCCGGCCACCGGCGGCGATGCCCACGCGCTGGTGCTCCGGGGAGCGGGCAGCAATGTCCTCGTCGAGGACAACAGGATCGAGCTCGGTGATGGTCCCGGACGGGCGAGTGCGGTGCTCTTGTCTCCCGACAAGGCGGGTCGGCGCGCCGACGGCCCCGTGGTGATCAGGGGAAACGTTCTCGGGGGTGGCCGCTACACGGTGCAGCAGGATTCGCCGTCCGCCGTGATGACCGATGTGGTGATCACCGGTAATCGATTCCGCCGTGGAGCCGAGGACATTCCCCTTCGAGTGTCACGCCGAGCGGTTCTGGAGGACAACATGTACCTCGATGGTGGGCCGCTTCCGCAGCGATGAGTTACCGCATGGGGGTAATTCGATAGCGCAGCGTCACGGATCTGTCGCTCGTCGCACGACACGCCCACCCGTCGCGGCGTGCTGGCCGTGTCGTCGCAGGTTCGTGCAGACTGATCACCACAACAAAACCGGGAACGATCCGGTTGCATGAGCGGACTGCCACGGCGCGAGGACGTAGGGGAAGACGATCCTCGTCGACGTTGGAGGTCTGCAGTGAACGCACGCGGCGTGGTCTTCGTCCACTCGTCGCCGACTGCGGTTTGTCCGCACGTCGAGTGGGCGATATCAGGCGTGCTCGGGACAAAGGTGTCCCTGCAGTGGGCTACCCAACCGGCGGTGCCCGGTCAGATGCGGGCGGAATGCAGCTGGACGGGTCCGGCCGGCTGTGGTGGCGCTATTGCTGGGGCATTGCGTGCCTGGCCGATGCTTCGGTTCGAGGTGACCGAGGAGCCGAGTCCCGGCGTGGACGGCGAACGGTTCTGTCATGTACCCACGCTCGGTTTGTGGTCCGGGCGGACGAGCGCCAACGGCGACATCGTGGTGGCGGAGGACCGGCTGCGGGCCCTTCTCGCCGAGGTGCCGGCGAGCCAGCTGCCCACCCGGATGCACGACCTGCTCGGCTCGGCGTGGGACGACGCCCTGGAGCCGTTCCGGTTCGCCGGTGACGGCGCCCCGGTCACCTGGCTGCACCAGGTGGGGTGAGGCGGGAGAAGAGCGTTGCCGTCGCCTCGGGCGGGGCAACGCTCTCGCTCACGCTCCGGTGAAGACGACGGCGGCGTTGTGGCCGCCGAACCCGAACGAGTCGCACACGGCCGCATCGAGGTCGACCTTGCGCGGCTCACCCGCCACGACGTCGAGCTCGACACCCGGGTCGAGGTTCTCGAGGTTCAGCGTCGCCGGAATCACGCCTTCCTTGACCGAGAGCAGCGTGATGATGCTCTCCACGGCCCCGGCTGCACCCACCATGTGACCCAGCGCGGACTTCGGTGCGGTGAGCACCGGGTGGTCGCCCAGGGCCTTGCGCACCGCTCGCGTCTCGCCCACGTCGCCGGCCACCGTGGAGGTGGCGTGGCAGTTGACGTGGCCGACGTCGATCGCCTCCAGGCCGGCGTCGCGCACCGCCTTGGCGATGGCCCGCGACTGCCCGATGCCCTCCGGCTCCGGGCCGGTGATGTGGTAGGCGTCGGAAGTGAGCCCGGCACCGGCGAGCCTGCCGTGGACCGTGGCCCCGCGCGCCGCCGCGAAGTCGGCGCGTTCGAGCACCATGATCCCCGCACCCTCACCGAGCACGAACCCGTCGCGGTCGACGTCGAACGGGCGGGAGGCCCGCTCCGGCTCGTCGTTGCGCTGCGAGAGCGTGCGTGCCTGCACGAAGCCGGCCACGGTGATGCCGGTGATGCAGGCCTCGGCACCGCCGGCGATGACCACGTCGACCTCGCCGCCGCGCAGCAGCCGCAGCGCCCACGCGAGCGCCTCCGCACCGGAGGCGCACGCCGAGACGGGAGCGTGGACGCCGCCCTGTGCGCCGTACTCGATGCCGATCCAGGCCGCGGGGCCGTTCGGCATCAGCATCGGCACGGTGAGCGGTGAGACCTTGCGCAGCCCGCTGTTCTCCAGCAGGTCGTCCTGGTCGAGCAGCGTGACCGCGCCGCCGATGCCGGTGGCGACCACGACGGCGAGCCGCTCGGGGTCCACCTGCATGGTGTCGCGGTCACCGAGACCGGCCTGGGTCCACGCCTCCTTGGCCGCGACCAGTGCGACCTGCTCGCACCGGTCGAGCCTGCGCGCCTGGACGCGGGGGAGCACCTCGGTGGGCGCCACCGCCAGCGGCGCCGCGATCTTCACAGGCAGCTGGTGGCGCTCCACCCACTCGTGGTCGGCGTCGTCGATGCGCCGGACGCCGGACCGGCCGGCG
>DASYES010000182.1:0-11044 GCA_036498885.1 Pseudonocardia sp. | reverse complement strand
CTGGGGGTGAACGTCAGCAACGACCCGCAGGTGTCGGGGGCCCGCATCCAGGGCGTGGCGCCGGGCAGCGCCGCCGAAGCCGCCGGCATCAAGGCCGGTGACCTGGTGATCGGCTTCAACGGCCAGCGCATTCTGGCGGGCGACGGGCTTCAAGCCGCGGTACGGTCTCGCGCACCGGGCGAGGTAGTTGAGATCCAGCTTGCCGATCGGTCGGTCTCCGTGACACTCGGCGCGGCGTCCTGACAGTGACCGCTCATGTGCTCGCAGTGGTTGACGAGACCGGTGTGGGGATGATTCCGTTCCGGAAGTCCCGCCTGCGGTGCCCCGCGGCCGGGACAAGTGGATCGCGTCGGCGCCGGCACCCCCTCCCAGCGCCGGCGCGATTCAGCAACCGGTGGCGCTTACCGAACCGTGACGTCGCTCGAGTCGCCGTCCGTGGCCTGATTCCGCGGTTAGTCTCGCATCGTGCAGGGCTTCTCGTGACCGACCAGCCGCTCGCCCTCGTCGTCGACGACGATGTGATGGTGCGAGACGTGGTGACGCGCTACCTGGACCGTTCGGGTTACCTGGTCCAGGTAGCCGGCGACGGCGAGCAGGCGCTGCACGCCGTGGCCGGTCGGGTTCCCGACATCGTGATCCTCGATCTCATGCTGCCCCGCCTCGGCGGTCTGGAGGTCTGCCGGCGACTCCGCAGCGAGTCGGCCGACCTGCCGATCGTGATGCTCACCGCGCTGGGCGAGGAAGAGGATCGCGTGCTCGGCCTCGAGCTGGGCGCCGACGACTACGTCACCAAACCGTTCAGCCCGCGGGAGCTGGTGCTGCGGGTCGCGTCGGTGCTGCGCCGGTCACGCGAACGCGAAGTGCCCGCTGCGCGTGAAACGGACACCGCCCACGTCGATGACGGCGACCTGCGCGTGGACATCCTGGGCAGACGTGCCTCGCGGGGTGGCTGCCCACTGGCGCTCACCGTGCGGGAGTTCGACCTACTGGCGTTCCTCGTGCGCAGGCCGGGCCAGGTCTTCACGCGGGCCGAGCTGCTGGAGCAGGTCTGGGGCTGGAACTTCGGCGACCAGTCCACGGTCACGGTCCACGTGCGCAGGCTGCGGGAGAAGATCGAGGACAACCCCACGAAACCGGCGCGCATCTCGACCGTCTGGGGGGTCGGCTACCGCTACGACGGGCACAGTTCGCCGTGACAGAGCAACCCCACGTCGTGGTGGCGATGGCGCTCGCGTTCTCGGTGCCGGTCGCCGCCCTCGGCGCGGTGGTGCTGCACCGGATGCGCCGCCGCTCGATCACCGCCGCGGTCACGGTGCTCGTGCTCGTGCCTGTGTTCGCCGCCCTGGTGGGTGTGATCGGCGTCAGCGGCTTCATGTACACCCCGTTGCTCGCCGGCGCCGTCGTCGTGTGCGCGGCAGTCGCCGTCGTCACCGTGCCCGCGGCGATGATGCTCGGACGGGGCATCGCCAGCGACGTCATGTGGTTGCACGAGGCGCATTCCGCCGAGCGGACAGCCGAGGCGTCGCGCCGCGAGCTGGTGGCCTGGATCAGCCACGACCTGCGCACCCCGCTCGCCGGGATCCGCGCGATGAGCGAGGCGCTCGCCGACGGCGTGGTGGCCGAGCCCGACGAGGTCGCCGACTACGCGCGGCGGATCCGTGGAGAGACCGTGCGCCTGTCGGGAATGGTGGACGACCTGTTCCAACTTTCCCGGATCACCTCAGGCGCACTGCAGCTGACGCTGTCCGCCGTACCGCTGCACGACGTGGTGTCCGAGGCCGTGGCCGTCGAAGGGGTCACCGCTGCCCGCAAGGGCGTCGTGGTGCGGGCCGACGTGCACGGCACCTGGCCCGTGGTGCGGGGCAGCGACCCCGAGCTGGCACGGGTGGTGCGCAACCTGCTCTCCAACGCGATCCGGCACACGCCGCCCGACGGCTCCG
Source organism: Pseudonocardia sp. (assembly GCA_036498885.1). GTDB lineage: Bacteria > Actinomycetota > Actinomycetes > Mycobacteriales > Pseudonocardiaceae > Pseudonocardia. The sequence continues at coordinate 9,104 of DASYES010000182.1, read as the reverse complement.
TCGTCGTCGTGGCCGGTGTCTCGGGAGACAAGGCGTGGCTGCGTGTCGACGACGCGTGCGGCGGGATCCCGGAGGAGGACCTGGACCGCGTCTTCGACGTCGCATTCCGCGGGGTGACGGCCCGCACTCCCGAGGAGCGCTCCGGCGGGGGGCTCGGGCTCGCGATCGCCCGGGGGCTCGTCAAAGCGCACGACGGTGACATCCATGCCTGTAACCACGGGCCGGGCTGCCGGTTCGAGGTGTTCCTCCCGCTGGCGACCACTGCCGGCGCCGAGAGCTGAGCGGGGTCGCATGGTCAGTCGGCGGCCGTCGACGGCAGCGGCGAGCCGTAGTCGCCGTTCCCGGTCAGTAAGCGGACGGGGTGCCGTAGCGGCCCGGTCGGGGCCGCTACGGTGAGTGCCATGGAGATGGCACCGCCCCAGATCGGACGAGCTCTCGTAGTGGTCGTGGACGACCGGGTGAGCCACGGGGAACGCGAGGATGCCATCGGACCTCTCGTCACGGAGTTGCTCGAGGAGGCCAAGCTGGTCGTCGACGCGGTGGTCGTGGTTCCCGGCGACCCGGTGGCGATCCGCAACGCCCTCAACACCGCAGTGATCGGTGGTGTCGACCTCGTGGTCACCGTGGGAGGCACCGGTGTCTCGCCGCGCGACGTCACCGCTGACGCGACGGCAGGAGTGCTCGACCGCCCGATCCCGGGCATCGCCGAGGCCATCCGCGCCTCCGGGCTCGCGGCGGGCGCGGTGGATGCCGGTCTGTCCCGTGGGCTCGTCGGGGTGTCGGGCAGCACGCTCGTGGTGAACCTCGCGCCATCCCGCGCAGCCGTGCGGGACGGCATGGCCACCCTCACGCCCCTGGTCGGACACGTGATCTCAGAGCTGTCCGGGCTCGACTGAGCGCTCGGCCCGGAGCCCGGAGGTCAGCGCTTCGGGCCAGGGATGGTGCCGGGACCGGCTGGCCCGGTCGTGCCGGGCTCGTCATCCGACTTGGTGGTGTCGGGAGTGGTGGTCGCCGGGGTCACCGGACCTCCAGCCTGTCCCGCCACATCGGACGTGGGCGGGGCGCCGGCCGGGCCGCTCGGTGCGCCGGTGCCGGGCGCTGTGGTGCCCGGTGCTCGGTCGAGCGTCTGGCCGACCTTCGTGCTGGCGCCCTCGATCTTGTCGTGGTAGCGGCCGCCAGTGGCCTTGTCCACCCGCGCGGCGGTGCTCTCGACGGCCTTGCCGGCCATATCAGCGGCGCGGTCGAGGTAGCCGGGGGCCCTCTCCCGGGCCACACCCGAGAACTCGGCCACCCTGGTGGCAGCCCTCTCCCCGAACAACTCCAGTTTCCCGAACACCAGGTCAGCGAACTCCTTGGCCTTCTCCGTGAGTCCCATCGCCCCATAGTCGCACCAGAGATGCAGGATGGCGGAATGGAAGACGCTCCGGATCGGAAACGACGCAGACTCGACGAGGTGTTCGGGGACGTGCTGCCGACCACCACGTCCGACGAGCGGGACGCCCGCGACGAGCCGGCGCAGGCGACCAGTGACGAGGAGCTGCTCGCCAACCGGCCGCCGCACCACGATCAGGACTGACGTATCAGCCTCGGCGGTGGTCAGCTGCGCGGCCGCTCACGGAGCAGGTCGCGGATCTCGGTGAGCAGCTCGATGTCGGTGGGGTCGGCCGGACCGGCTTCGATGCCGCGCCTGCGCCGCTCCTGGACGGTCGTGAGCGGATAGACGATCACGAAGTACACCACCGCAGCGACGATGAGGAAGTTGAGCGCAGCGGTGACGACGGCAGAGAAGTCGATGTACGTGCTCGCCTTGCCGTTGACGAGCTGCACGCCGAACCCGGGGCTGCTCGGCGGCGTGACCGTGTTGATCAACGGTTGGATGATGCCGTTGGTGAAGGCGGTGACGATCGACCCGAACGCCGCGCCGATCACCACGGCGACGGCAAGCTCGACGACGTTGCCGCGGAGTACGAAGTCCTTGAAACCCTTGATCACGCGCGGAGGGTAACGGCGACCTGTTCGGTGAGCGAGGCGGCCGCCACCCGCGCTGCCTGCCCCGGCGCCGTGGCGACGAGCACCAGCCGCCCGGACGTGCCGCCGTCCTCGGGCAGCACGGCCAGCACGGTGGCGGCAGCGGCGAGCACAACGGGCTCGTCGGTGCGGGCCCCGACGGTGACGACGTCGACGCGGCTGCCAGGCACGAGCATCGCCGCGACCCCGGCGTCGGCCAGGCGGACCGGCACGGCCGTGGCGCCACCGGATCCGGCGGGGGAGAGGCCGACGCCGGCCAACCGGACGTCGGTCAGGGGCTCACCGGCCCGCGCTGCTCCGACGAGCACACGCCCGTCGGCGATCGGGACCTCTCCCACCGCGCCCGCGGGAGCGAGTGCGGCAGGCCAGTGGCGGACAGCGAGGTGCTCGGCCCGCAGGGTGGAGCCCGCCGGCAGGTCGGCGGTGGTGACCACCACCGGGGTGCCGTTCGCAGCGGGCTGCGGGGCAAGGGCCAGCACGAGGGCGGCGGCGGCGAGCACGGCAGCCGCCACCCGGCGGAGCAGGGCCAGCCTGCGCCACCCCGGGCGCGCCAGTAGCGCGCCGAGGCGGATCGTCGTCATGGCTCGACGCTAGAACGCGCGGGCCGTCACGACGGGGCGATCACAGATCCTGTGGACAACCGGGTCGGGTTGTGGACAACCCGACCCGGGAGTCAGGACGCGGCTGCCGCGGGCGTGCTGCTGGACGAGGAGCTGCTCGACGACGAGGTGGTCGAGGAGCTCTCCTTGCTGCTGCTCGACGAGGCGGCCGAGCCGTTGGACTCGGATTTGCTCTCGCTCTTCGTCTCGGTCTTGGTCTCGGGCACGGTGGCACCCGAGCGGCTGTCGGTGCGGTAGAACCCGCTGCCCTTGAACACGATGCCGACGGACGAGAACACCTTGCGCAGGCGCCCGGAACACACGGGGCAATCGGTCAGCGAGGGGTCGCTGAAAGACTGCACCGCGTCGAACCTGTGGTCGCAGGCGGTGCAGGCGTACTGGTAGGTCGGCACGTGTCCCTCCGGACTGGCACTGGACGAGCTGGCACTCGAACGCACTGAGTGCCAGCATAACCCGCGGGGATCAGCTCCTGTTCCCCAGAGGATCGCCTCCCAGCGGAGTGTGACCGGTATCGGCGAGGAGCGCGGCGGTCACCCGCCGGTCGTGCGACTCGGCAGGCAACTCGTCCACGAGCTCGTCGTCGTTGAGCACCACCACCAGCGGCACGCCATCGGCCACCAGCGCAAGGGTGCGGTCGTAGTAGCCGCCTCCTCGGCCGAGCCGGCGGCCACTGCGGTCGGCCGCCAGCGCGGGAACCAGCACCAGGCGGGCCGTGGCCACGGCGGCCGGGCCGAGCCGCGGTCCGGTCGGCTCCCGTAGTCCGAGCGGGCCCGCCACGGTGGCGGTGGGGCCGTCGTACCGGGCCCAGTCGAGCGGACCGGGTTGCGCGGGCACCACCGGCAGCAGCACCTCGTGGCCGGCGGCGTGGAGGGCAGCCACCAGCTCGGGCGAGCCCGGTTCGATGCCCACCGGGAGGTAGGCACACACCGGTCCGCCGGTGCTGGCGGCCAGGTCCACAGCGCTGCGCGCCAACGCCACCGCCCGCTCCGCCCGCACGTGGGGCGGAATGGCCCGGCGCGCGGTGAGGAGGCGGGCCCGCCACTCCACCTTCGCGGCGACGACCGCCCGTTCGGTCCGATTCGCGCGTGCCGTCACGCGGCCACGCTACCGGCGCCGATAGGCTCGCCGACCATGAGAGAGGCTTCGACCGAACCATCGGCACAAGCGGCTCGGCCGTTTCGCTCGGCCGTGGTTCCGGCCGCGGGTCTGGGCACCCGATTCCTGCCCACGACCAAGACCGTGCCCAAGGAACTGTTGCCGGTCGTCGACACCCCGGGCATCGAGCTGGTGGCGGCAGAGGCAGCCGAGGCGGGGGCCGAGCAGCTGCTGATCGTCACATCCCCCGGCAAGGACGCGATCGCGGCCCATTTCGCCGACTCCTCCGAGCTGGAGAAGGAGCTCCAGGCCCGGGGCAAGGAGAAGCTGATCGCGAAGGTCCGCCGCGCCCACGAGCTGATCAGCGTGCGCACCGTCACGCAGGACGAGCCGAAGGGCCTCGGCCACGCGGTCGGCTGCGCACGCGACGCGATCGGTGCCGAGGAGGCCTTCGCCGTCCTGCTGCCCGACGACCTGGTCCTGCCGACGGGCGTGCTCGCGAAGATGGCGCGGGTGCGCGAGCAGCACGGCGGCAGCGTGTTGTGCGCGTTCGACGTGCCCCGCGAGCAGATCGCGGCCTACGGCGTGTTCGAGGTCACCGACACCGCCGATGACGACGTCAAACGCGTGCACGGGATGGTCGAGAAACCGGCACCGGACGAGGCCCCCTCGACCTACGCCGCCGCCGGACGGTACTTGTTGGACCGGACGATCTTCGACGCGCTCGACCGGATCACGCCGGGTGCAGGGGGTGAGCTTCAACTCACCGACGCCGTCGCGCTGCTGATCTCCGAAGGGCACCCTGTTCACGTGGTGGTTCATCGAGGGGGACGGCATGACCTTGGCAACCCGGGCGGTTACGCGCGGGCGTTCGTGGACTTCGCGCTGGAGGATCCGGACTACGGTCCCGACCTGCGCGCCTGGCTGGCTGCTCGACTGAACGGCTGATTCGTGCGATCGGTCGACGAGCAGCTCGAGCGGGTGCTGGCCAGTGCGGTCAAGCCGGCGCCCGTCCGGGTGGCGATCTCCGAGGCGCACGGGCTGCGGTGCGCGGAGGAGGTCGTCACGGCACGGCCGCTGCCCGGCTTCGACCAGGCGGCGATCGACGGCTACGCCGTGCGCAGCGTCGACCTGGCCGGAGCGACCGAGATGCAGCCCGTCACCCTGCCCGTGGTGGGAGAGATCCCGGCCGGGTCACGGCAGCCCCTGCGACTGCAGCCGAGGCAGGCCGTGCGGGTCATGGCGGGCGCGCCGTTGCCCACACTGGCCGACGCGGTCGTCCCGGTCGGCTACACCGACGCGGGCAGCGCCCGCCTCACCGTGCACCAGGGCGTGCCCTCGGCCGCGTTCGTGCGACGGGTCGGGGAGGACGTGCAGCCCGGTGACGTCGCCGTGCGCCGGGACGCAGTGATCGGGGCGGCCCAGGTTGCCCTGCTCGCCGCCGCCGGGCGCGACAAGGTGCTCGTGCACCCCAAGCCGCGGGTCTCGGTGATCTCCGTGGGCGACGAGCTCGTGGACCTGGCCCGCACCCCGGGCGCCGGGCAGGTGGCCGACGTGTGCTCGCACGCCCTCACCGCGGCCGCCCGCGAGGCCGGGGCGGAGACGTCGAGGGCCGGTCTCGTCCGCGGCGACGCCCGCGAGATCGCCGCCGCCATCCAGGGCCGGCTCCCGTTCAGCGACGTCATCGTCGTGTGCGGGTCCGTCGGCGGCAGCGCGGGTGCCGAGGTGCACGCCGCGTTCGCCGATCTCGGAGACCTGGACACCACCCGCGTCGCGATGCACCCCGGTTCCTCCCAGGGGTTCGGCCGGCTCGGCGCTGAGGGCGTTCCGACCTTCCTGTTCCCGTCGTACCCGGCCACCGCGCTCCTCTTGTTCGAGGTGCTGGTGCGCCCGCTGCTGCGCCTCGCGCTCGGCCGTACCGACCCGCACCGGCGTCTGCTCTCGGCCCGGCTCACCTCGCCCGTCAGCTCCCCACCGGGGCGTCGCGGCTACCTTCGCGGGCGGCTGCTGCGCGAACAGGCCACCGGCGAGTACCTCGTGCAACCGCTCGGCACGTCCGGAACGCATCTGCTGTCATCGATCTCCGAGGCCAATGGGCTGATCGTCTTGCCGGAGAACGTCACTGAGGCCACAGTGGACGAAGTGGTCAGCGTGGCGTTCCTTCCGGCCCCCGCCTGAGCCGGCGATGGCCCATGCCTACCCGGCGCCGATCGCGGGGCGCCACCCCGGTTGGCCTGCCTCGCTCGGTGGCCTCCGGGTCTCAGCAGGCGTGGTGGCGCTGCGGCCTGTGCGTCTCCGTGACGGCAAGGCGTGGTCGGCCATCCGGATCCGCGACGAGCGACACCTTGCGCCGTGGGAGCCCAGCATGCCCGGCGGATGGGCCCAGCGGCACGCCGCGAGCGAGTGGCCGGCCCGGTGGCTGCAGCTGCGCGGAGCCGGCCGCAGGGGGGCGGTGCTGCCGTTCGCGATCACCCTCGACGGGCGGTTCGTCGGGCAGGTGATGGTCGGCAACATCGTGCGCGAGCCGCTGCTCTCGGCCTACGTGGGCTACTGGGTCGACTCCTCCGTGGCCGGCCGCGGTGTCACGACGGCCGCGGTGGCACTCGTGGTGGACCACTGCTTCGGCCGGGTCGGGCTGCACCGGCTGGAAGCGACGGTGCGGCCGGAAAACCTCGCGAGCATCCGCGTGCTGGCGAAGTTGGGCTTCCGCAAGGAGGGGCTGTTCCGGCGCTACCTCGACGTCGACAGCGCATGGCGCGACCATTATTGCTACGCGCTCACCGTGGAGGATCTCGAGAAGACGGGCGGCCTGACCACCCGGCTCGTGGTGGAGGGCCGGGCCGAAAGGGTCTGACCACACTCCGCGACCATTCTCGCCGGTTTCCCACCTCACAATAGTCACAGCTGTCACAGTGATCACCCCCTGCTCAGCAGTGATGTCATTCCTTACGGCGCGTCGCCGCCCGTCGCCCGCTCCTGCTCACTACCGTTGCCGTTGGGGTGCGATTCCGGCCGGGGAGACCGGGGTCGCGACCGGACTGCGCCGTGGGGAGGAAGCAGCCGTGCCGAGCTCGATGATTTTCGCGAGCCTGGTTGTCCTGTGGTTGCTGATCCTCGTTCCCGCGGTCGCCCGGCGCCGCCAGGAGGTGGCGCGTCCGACCGTGGCGGCGCTCTCCGGCCGTGTTCTCGAGCGGCCCCGGCGGCGACATGGTCCGGATGTGGGCAGCGAACTGGAGGTGGACGTGGACGAGGACGTGGACCAGGTGGACGAGGGGCACCCCACGGCGACTCGGACCGACCACGACGACGACCGGGACGACGATCGGGACGACATCGACGACCGGGACGCCGGTGGGAGCGACGACAGGGACGGCGACCGGCGCGGGGAGCCATACCGCGACGACCGCCTCGACGACCGCGGGGGCGACGGCTACGACGGCCCCGAGACCCGTGACGACCCTGAGGCGGACGACGACCCCGCAGACCGTGACGACGACGGGTGGGAGCGGCCGCCGCCGCGCTACCGGCCTGGTCGTGGCGGGTTCGACCCGGAGGCCGCCGCGGTCGCTGCCAAGGCCCGTTACGCCTTCCGGCAGCGAGTCGTGCTCTCGATGCTGATCGTCGCCATCCTCAGTGGAGTGATCGCCGCGATCGCCGTTCCGGGTGCCTGGTGGCTGCACGGCGCTGTCGATGTCCTTCTCGTCGGGTACCTGATCTACCTGCGCCGCCAGGTGCGGCTGGAGGAGGCCATCCGGGAGCGCCGAGCCTCGCGGATGGCCGGTACGCGGCGTCCGCGGGCAGCCGATGACCCCGACCTCGACGAGTGGGCCCGCCGGGGCCGGGAGGCCACCCGCAGGCCGGCAGGCGACCGGTACGACGAGGACGGCTACGACGACGAGGGTTACGAGGCCGACGGCTACGACGCCGATCACGGCGACGACGCTGATCCCGATGGCGACGACCACGGCCGGGAACGCCGCGAGCGAGTGCGTGGTGAGTCATCCGCCGAGGCCGTGGAGGGCGAGCCAGCACTGCCCCGGCTGCTCCCGGCTCCGCCTCCGCCGCTACCGGCCGGCACAGCGCTGGTCGAGGCGACCGAGGACGACCCCGAGCTGCATGATCTCGCAGGCCCGGCCCGACGTGACTACCGGCATGCGGTGGGCGAATGACCGACTGGTAGGCTTCCAACGTCCGGCGGGAACGACGGACGCCGGGGCTGTGGCGCAGTTGGTAGCGCGACTCGTTCGCATCGAGTAGGTCAGGGGTTCGATTCCCCTCAGCTCCACCGAGAATTCGATTGTTACGTTCTGCCCTGTGGTTTCCCGCCCGGGGTAACCCTCCCGCTCACAACACGAGCGAGAGGGTTTTTCTCTGATCAGGGGCTCTTTTCGGGCGCTGCTCCCGTCAGCGTCGCGCTGGGCTGCTGTCGTCGAGGTCAGGGCCGTTGTCGGCCACGGCTCATGGTGGCAATGCGGTCTTGGGCGAGGTATCGCCGGTGCTGCCGTGTCAGGAGCTGTGTCAGGTCGAGGTCAGGTCGGTGTCAGGCCGGCCGCTCACAGTAGTCGCATGACAACTTCAGCGAATGCAACCTCGGCACTCCGGAAGCCCCACGAATTCGCCACGACCGGGCCCATCGCCGCGACCGTGGAGGTCGCCGGAGCTCAGGTACGGGTCACCGCGAGCGACCGGACCGACACCGTGGTGCGGGTCGAACCCATCGACGAGGCGAACCGGTCGGACGTCAAGGTGGCCGACAGGACCAAGGTCCAGTTCGCCGGCGGTCGGCTATCGGTCAAGACGACCGTCTCCGGGAGCAAGAACGGGTCGGTCGCCATCACGATCGACCTGCCCACCGGCTCCAGCCTGGCTGCGTACCTGGCGTACTCGGCCGTGCACGCCGACGGCTCGTTCGGCGAGTGCGAGCTGCACATGGCATCAGGTCGAGCGCAGCTGGACCGGATCGACGCGCTGCGGGCGAGCATCGCGTCCGGCGAGGTCGCGATCAGCCACATCGCAGGGAGCGCCAGCATCGACGGTGGGGCGATCGCGGTGCGGATCGGCGAGGTCGACGGCACGGTTGGGCTCTCGACCTCGGGCGGGCAGGTCTGGATCGGCCACGCCTCGGCCGACCTCGATCTCACGAGCAGCAGCTGCGACTTCGACATCGACCGCGCCGACGGCAACGTCACGGCCACGACAGGCGGCGGTGCCGTTCGGATCGGCCGTATGACACACGGTCAGGCGAAACTGATCAACGGCTCGGGAAACATCGAGGTCGGCGTCAGCGAGGGCACCGCTGCCTCCATCGACGTGAAAAGCGATCGAGGGGCGGTGCACAATTTCGTTTCGCAGGGAGACGCA
>DASYES010000181.1:0-2668 GCA_036498885.1 Pseudonocardia sp. | reverse complement strand
GCCTGCGGATCGGCGACGAGTGCTTCTTCGCCCTGCTGCGCGCCTGGACCACGCAGCACCGGCACGGCTCGGTGACCACCGAGCAGTTCACCGCATTCGCCGACGTGCACGCAGGCGCCGATCTGTCGCCGTTCTTCTCCGAGTGGCTGTACGGCGAGGCGCTTCCCGACCTGCCGCGCTGAGCCCGCGCCGTCCGAGGCTTCTGCGCGGATGCCGCCGCGAGTCAGGATGGGACCGTGCACGATGACTCGGCTCTCGTCCTCCCGCGGATCGCGCGGTTCTTCCGCGAACGGCTCCTCCCCGCTGTCTACCGGGACCGCGTCCCGGCCCAGCTGACGGCGTGGACGGCCCCTGGTGAGCCCGTCCCGTTCGCCGACGCCGTTCGTCAGGAGTTCGCGCCGTTCGCGCCCGGCACGGCGTGGGGACGCCCATGGGGCACCGTCTGGTTCCATGTCACCGGATCGGTCCCTGCCGGGTGGACCGACCCCGCGACACGTCCGGAGCTCGTGGTCGATCTGGGCTTCTCCTCGGCCGTCCCGGGCTTCCAGGCCGAGGGGCTCGCCTACACGCCCGCCGGTGCGGTGGTTGCCGCGGTGGAGCCGATGAACACGCACGTCCCGCTTCCGGGCGGAGCGGGGTCGGCCGTCGACCTGTACGTCGAAGCGGCGTCCAACCCGAACCTCGGCGGGGACTGGACGTACGCCCCGACCCCGCTCGGCGACCTCGTCACCGCGGGCACGGAGCCGATCTACCGGCTCGCGGGAGTGGACGTCGCGCTGCTCGACCTGCCGGTATGGGAGCTGGCACAGGACGTGTGGACGCTGTCCGGGCTGGTTGCCGAACTCCCTGCCGACCTGCCGCGGCGCGCAGAGGTGCTGCGGGCGCTCGAACGGGCTGTGGACGCCGTCGACCCGGACGACGTCTCCGGCACGGCGGAGCTGGGCCGGGCCGAGCTGGCGGACGTGCTGGTGAGCCCGGCGTACCCCAGCGCGCACCGGGTGCACGCGGTCGGGCATGCCCACATCGACTCGGCGTGGCTGTGGCCGGTGCGCGAGACCGTACGCAAGGTCGCCCGGACCTTCGCCAACGTCCTGTCGCTGATGGACACCGACGACGGGTTCGTGTTCGCCGCGTCCTCCGCACAGCAGTACGCCTGGCTCAAGGAGCACCACCCCGAGTTGTTCGCGCGGGTGAAGGCGCGCGCTGCGGAGGGCCGGTTCGTTCCGGTCGGCGGGATGTGGGTGGAGTCGGACACCAACATGCCCGGCGGCGAGGCGCTCGCGCGTCAGTTCGTGGCGGGCAAGCGGTTCTTCCGCGAGGAGCTGGGCGTGGACCCGCAGGAGGTCTGGCTCCCGGACTCGTTCGGCTACTCCGCCGCGCTGCCGCAGATCATCGCCGCAGCGGGCGCGCGCTGGTTCCTCACCCAGAAGATCTCCTGGAACGAGACGAACGTGATGCCGCACCACACGTTCCGCTGGGAGGGCATCGACGGCACGCAGATCTTCACCCATTTCCCGCCGGTCGACACGTACAACTCGCAACTCTCGGCCCAGGAGCTGGCGCGGGCGCAGCGCCAGTACGCGGAGAAGGGCAGGGCCAACACGTCACTGGTGCCCTTCGGCTGGGGCGACGGCGGTGGCGGCCCGACCCGGGAGATGCTCGCCGCCGCGGCGCGCACCCGTTCGCTGGAGGGTTCACCGGCCGTGCGGATGACCTCGCCGGCGGAGTTCTTCGCCACGGCCGAGGCCGAGTACCCCCTCCCGCCGGTGTGGTCGGGCGAGCTCTACCTGGAATTCCACCGCGGCACCTACACCTCGCAGGCACGGACCAAGCGGGGCAACCGGCGCAACGAGCACCTGCTGCGGGAGGCCGAGCTGTGGGCCGCCACGGCCGCCGTGCGCACCGGCGCGGCGTATCCCGCGGACGTGCTGGAGCGGTGCTGGCACACCGTGCTGCTGCAGCAGTTCCACGACATCCTGCCGGGCACGTCGATCGCATGGGTGCACCAGGAGGCGGAGCGCAACCACGCCCGTGTCAGCGGGGAGCTCGAGGAGGTCATCGCGCGGTCCCTCGCGGCTCTCGTGGGACAGGGCGACGCGGAGATCACCGCGAACGCCGGCCCGTACGTCCGCGACGGTGTGCCGGCGCTGGGCGGCGCGACGCCGTCCCGGCCCGGCGGCAGGGCGACGATCGAGGAGAGCGGTGAGGGCCTCGTGCTCGCCAACGGCGCGGTCCGGCTCGTCGTCGACGAGCGCGGGCTGTTCACCTCGATCCGCGACCTCGCCGCCGACCGCGAGGTCGTGGCACCGGGCGCCGCCGCGAACCTGCTCCAGCTGCACCGCGACACCCCCGCGAAGTGGGACGCCTGGGACATCGACGAGACCTACCGGCGCCACGGCCGCGACCTCGTCGACGTGGACGAGCTGACGGTGCTCGAGCGCGGACCGGAGCGGGTGTCCGTCCGGATCGTCCGCAAGCCGGGGGCGTCCACGATCACGCAGGTCGTGAGCCTGGCCGCCGGCTCGGCGGCGATCGACGTCGGCATTGACGTCGACTGGCACGAGCGGCAGAAGCTGCTGAAGCTCGCGTTCCCGCTCGACGTGCACGCCGATCGCGCGACCTCGGAGATCCAGTTCGGGCACCTGCACCGCCCGATCCACACCAACAC
>DASYES010000180.1:0-2077 GCA_036498885.1 Pseudonocardia sp. | reverse complement strand
CCACCTTCTTCGCCGTCTACATCCTGGGTCTCGCGCCGGGGCTGCTCCTCGGTGGTCCCGCGTCGGACGTCCGGGGACGCCGGTGGGTGCTGCTGCCGGGGCTGGTCGTGTCGGTGCCGGCGAGTGCGGTGCTCGCACTGGGCGGTCTACCCGGCGTGGCGGAGCCCGCGCTGTTCGCCGGACGGTTCCTGTTCGGGGCCGTTACGGGCGTGGCCATGGCCGTGGGCACGACGTGGGTGAAGGAGCTCTCCCAGCCTCCGTGGGACCCGGGTGCCGACGCCGGAACCGGTGCGCGGCGGGCGGCCATGGCCCTCTCGGCGGGCTTCGGCGGTGGCCCGCTCGTCGCCGGGCTGCTGGCACAGTGGGCGCCGCTGCCGATGGAGCTGCCCTACCTCGTTCACATCGTGATCACCCTGGTGGCCATCGCCGCGGTGCTGGGCGTGCCCGAGACGCGCGTGGCGAGAGCACCGCGGCAGCGGATCCAGCTGCGGGTGGCGCTTCCCGCCCGGTTCAGGTGGGTCGTCGCGCCGATGGCGCCCTGGGTGTTCGGGGGACTGTCGATCTCCTTCGCCGTGCAGCCTGCCGTCCTGGCGGGTGTGACCGGCGATCTCGGTCTGGTCTTCGCCACGCTGGTCACGGTCGTCACCCTCGGGGCTGGCGTGGCGGTGCAGCCGTGGGCGCGGCGGCTCGACCGTCGCTCGCCCGCGCTCACCGCGCGCGTGGGACTCGCTGCCACGGTCGCCGGTGTCCTGCTCGCCGCGTGGTCCGCAGCGCTCGGATCCGTGGTACTCGCCGTGGTGACCGCTGCCGTGCTGGGAACGGCCTACGGCCTGTGCCTGGTGGCGGGCCTGCTCGAGGTGCAACGGATGGCCGCCCCCGAGCACCTCGGCGCACTCACGGCCGTGTACTACACGATCACCTACGCCGGATTCTTGTTCCCGGTGGTTCTCGCGGCCCTGACCCCGCTGGTCGGCTACCCCGAGCTGCTGCTCGCTGCTGCCGTGCTCGCGCTCGTCAGCCTGGCGGTGGTGTTGCGCAGCGGCCGCCTGCCCGTGCAGCCCGGCTTCGCGGAGTCCCGGCCGGCGCGGGGCGTTTCCGGTGGGTGATCGTAGGCTCGGGCGGGTGCTCCAGCTCTGCGCCGTTTCGCTCGACAACGCCGACGCCGTCGGTCTGAACGCCGAGCTGCAGCAGGAGTACCGCCTCCGGTACGGCGGCGAGGACACCACACCGATCGACGCGACGCAGTTCCACGCTCCGCACGGCCGGTTCGTGGTCGGCTACGTCGACGGTGCGGCGGTCGGATGTGGGGGCTGGCGGGCGCGGGACGGCGGCGAGGACCCCGAGCTACGACCGGGGGACGCCGAGATCAAGCGGATGTACGTGGCGGCGGCGCACCGCGGGCGCGGCTACGCCCGCGCGATCCTGGCCGAGCTGGAGCGGACAGCCGCTGCCGCGGGCAGGCTGCGGGCCGTGCTGGAGAGCGGCACCCGCCAACCCGAATCCGTGGCCCTCTACCGCAGCTCGGGGTATGAGCCCATTCCGGCCTTCGGCCGGTACCGCAACTCGCCGAACAGCCTGTTCTTCGGCAAGCCGCTCACGGTGCCGACCGGGCGGGAAACGGGGGCCGCGAGGGCAGGCGGTCGCTCGTCGACGACCACGGAAAGGTGACCGCCGAGCGGTAGCCGGCCTGGCCACTCAGGGGCCACACCCGTTGCGTCGGCAGGGCCGAAATGGCGTAGTCCGCTGCCCCACCAGGGGCTTCAGAGCCATCGGTAGGGCAACGGGAGCGCGTCGATCGGGCGTACGTCGCTCCCAGCGATGGCGAGACGCGCCCACGTGGCGAATGATCCGCACACCACGGGTTCGACGAGCGGTGGAGGGGACAACGGTGGCGGTGCTCGCACAGACCGATCTGCGGCTCGACACGATCGCGATCGACTACGTGTTCGTCATCTTCTACTTCGTGCTGGTGCTGGGGATCGGGGTGATGGCCCGCCGGTCGATCGCGTCCAGCCTGGACTTCCTGCTGTCGGGGCGGTCGCTGCCCGCCTGGGTGACGGGGCTGGCGTTCGTCTCG
>DASYES010000179.1:0-5953 GCA_036498885.1 Pseudonocardia sp. | reverse complement strand
GACCCGACCGCGGCGCTGCTCGAGGTGCTCGACCCCGCGCAGAACCACACGTTCCGCGACCACTACCTCGAGGTCGACCTCGACCTGTCGGACGTGCTGTTCCTCGCCACGGCCAACGTGTTCGAGGCCATCCCCGGCCCGCTGGCCGACCGGATGGAGATCGTGACGCTCGACGGCTACACCGAGGCGGAGAAGGTCGCCATCGCGCGCGACCACCTGCTGCCGCGGCAGGTCGAGAAGGCGGGCCTGGAGCCGTCCGACGTCGAGTTCTCCGAGGTCGCGCTCGGCATGATCGCCGCGGAGTACACGCGCGAGGCGGGTGTGCGCCAGCTGGAGCGTGGCCTGGCGAAGGTCCTGCGGAAGGTCGCGGTGCAGATCGACGGTGCTGCTGCGCGCTCCGCTGACGCTCCGCACGGGGAGAACGTCGAGCGTCCTGTCCACATCGACGCAGACGCGCTGGTGGGCTACCTCGGACGGCCGAAGTTCACGCCGGAGACGGCGGAGCGGACGTCCGTTCCTGGTGTCGCGACCGGGCTCGCGGTCACCGGCGCCGGTGGGGACGTGCTGTTCATCGAGGCCACCTCGATGGAGGGCGAGCCTGGTCTGACCCTGACCGGTCAGCTGGGTGACGTCATGAAGGAGTCGGTGTCGATCGCGCTGAGCTACCTGCGCTCCCGTGGTCTGGCCGGCGACCTGGCATCGCGCAAGCTGCACGTCCACGTGCCGGCCGGCGCCGTGCCGAAGGACGGGCCGAGCGCCGGCATCACGATGACCACGGCTCTCGCGTCGCTCGCCAGCGGGCGGCCGGTGAAGTCGAACCTCGGGATGACGGGTGAGGTCACGCTGCAGGGCAAGGTCCTGCCGATCGGTGGGGTCAAGCAGAAGCTGCTGGCCGCGCACCGGGCCGGCCTGGCCGACGTGATCATCCCGAAGCGCAACGAGCCCGACCTCGACGATCTGCCGGAGTCGGTGCGCGGTGAGCTGCGGGTGCACCCGGTGTCCGACGTGGCCGACGTCCTGGAGCTGGCTCTCGAGCCGGTTCAGGTGGCCGCCGCCGCCTGATTCCGCCTGCAAACGAACGGCACTCTCGTCCGGAAGGATCGGACGAGAGTGCCGTTCGTACGTTCAGGGCGTTGTCGTCAGCGGAAGATCACCGTCTTGTTGCCGTGCACCAGGACCCGGTCCTCCAGGTGCCACCGCAGACCGCGGGCCAGCACGAGCCGCTCGATGTCACGGCCGCGGCGCACCATGTCGCTCGCGGTGTCGCTGTGGTCCACCCGGATCACGTCCTGCTCGATGATCGGTCCGGCGTCCAGGTCGGGCGTGACGTAGTGGCACGTGGCGCCGATCAGCTTCACCCCACGCGCGTAGGCCTGGTGGTAGGGCCGCGCGCCGACGAACGAGGGCAGGAAGCTGTGGTGGATGTTCAGCGCCCGCCCGGCCCACGCCCGGCAGACCTGGGCCGGAAGGATCTGCATGAAGCGGGCGAGCACGATCGCGTCGGGGTCATAGCCGTCGACGAGCCCGCTCAGTTCGTCGAACGCCTTCTCCTTCTCCACCGCATACCGCACGTTGCCCGGCGGCGGGAACGCGACGTGGTGGAACGGCACGCCGTGCGCGCGCACGATATCGCCCAGCTCGTCGTGGTTGCCGATCACAGCGTCGAGCTGCACCGGGAGCTCACCGGCCGCCACGCGACCCAGCAGGTCGTGCAGGCAGTGCGGCTCCCTGGTCACCAGGAGCACGGCACGCTTGGGCACCGCGGTGTCGGTGACGGTCCAGTCGGTCTGCCCGCCGAGCTCCGCGGCGACCGCGGCGAAGCGGTGGCGCAGCTCGTCGACCCCGTAGGGGAGCGAGGCGGCGCGGACGACCTGGCGGGTGAAGAACCATCCCGTGTCCGGGTCGGAGTGGTAGCCCGCCTCCGTGATCCAGCCGCCGGCGTCTGCGAGGAAGCCTGCGATCCTCGCCACGATTCCGGTGGTGTCGGGACAACTCAGGGTGATCACATAGCGCTGGTCGGCGGTCGCATCCACACGGGGATCGTGCCTTGTGGCCTGCGCGGTGTGGTAGACGGCATGCCCTTGGCGGCGCAGCCGCGGAGCATCCTGTTCTCCGTGACTTCACGGGCAAACGGCACCGACGACAGAGCCCGCACCCGGCGTCGCGCAGTAGCGGCAATGACGCTCGCCACCGGCGTCATCGTCGCCAACAACTACTACGCCCAACCCCTCGAAGACGCCCTCGCCGAGGCGTTTCACGCCTCCTCGTCGCAGATCGGCGTGGTCCTCACGCTCATCCAGCTGGGCTACGCGTTCGGGCTCGCCACCATCGTGCCCCTGGGTGACCTGCTGGAACGCCGCAGGCTCGTCGTTACGATGCTGTCGATGACCGTGGCGGGCATGCTGGTGGTCGCCGTCGCCCCGTCGCTGAGCGTTCTTGGTGCGGCCGCGACGCTCGTCGGGCTCACGACGGTGGCCGCGCAGGTGCTCGTCCCGTTCGCCGCGCACCTGGCCCCGCAGGGCCGGCAGGGCAAGACGATCAGCACGGTGATGAGCGGGCTGCTGATCGGGGTGCTGGTCTCGCGGGTCGTGGCGGGGCTCGTGTCGCAGGCGCTCGGCTGGCGTGCGGTGTTCGTGCTCGGTGCCGCGCTCACCGCGGTGGCGGTCGTCCTGCTGTGGCGCACGCTGCCGGTGCTGCCGCCCACCACGAAGATGCACTACTTCGCGCTGCTGCGCTCGGTCGTCACCCTGGTGCGTGATGAGCCGGTGCTGCGCTGGCGGGTCGTCTACAGCGCGTCGAGCTATGCGGCGTTCAGCGCGCTCTGGACCAGCATCGGCTTCATGCTGGCCGCGCCGCCGCACAACTTCGACCAGGGCGTCATCGGGCTCTTCGCCCTGTTCGGCGTGGCGGGGGCGGCGGCCGCTCGGTTCGCAGGGCGGTTGGCCGACCGCGGCTGGGCGCACCACGCGGTGGGCGGATTCCTGCTCGTCTCGACGCTGGCCTGGCTGCTGATCGGCCAGGGCACCGGTCCAGGGGCAGGCGCGGTGGTGGCCCTCGCGATCGGGCTGCTGCTGTTCGACCTCGGAGTGCAGGGCGTGCACGTCAGCAACCAGGCGATCGTCTACGCGCTGCGCCCCGAGGCGCGCAGCCGGCTCAACTCGGCCTACATGACGCTCTACTTCCTCGGCGGCGCGGTGGGAAGCGGCCTGTCGGCGGCGGCCTATGCGAGCAACGGCTGGCTCGGGGTGTCGGTGCTCGGCGGGGTGCTGCCGGCGATCGGACTCGCGTTCTGGCTGGTGGACACCGCATTGCGGCGCCGTGCCCTGGTGCGTGCCCGGTCGGTCAGTGTCGCTGCTCGAGCCACTTCCGTGTGAACTGCGTCTCCAGGTCGAACAGCTCTCCGATCCGCCCGACCACGACGTCCTCGATCCGGCCGCCGATCAGGGGAACCTTGACGCTGATGTCGAGGCGCAGGACGAGCTCGCTGCCCGGGTTGGCGTCATGCAGCTGCATGCCACCCGCCGCGGATGCGGGCGTGTTGTGGATCGTCACTGCCACCGTGGCGTCGTAGCGGGCCGGGCCCTGCTTCTTCCAGCTCTCGGCGCGCTCGATGGTGATGTTTCCCGGCAGCACCGTGCGGATCGCGGCGGGCATGTCCTGCGCGTCGAGGCCGTGCCGCAGCCGGTAGCGGGCGCCGTCGGCATCGGACTGGTGCTCCAGGAGCGCCGCGCCCGGACCCCCGATCCGCGCCAGCCGCGCGCGTAGGTATTCGGGGTCGGTCATCGTGGCGTACACCTCGTCGGCGGGGTACGGCCACGTCGAGCGGTAGTCGAATTCCCGTGGCATAGGGGGAGGCTACCGTTGACCCCCGTGCCGGTACCTGAAGTGGCCACGCGGCTCGCCCCGCTGACGACGCTGCGGCTCGGCGGACCGGCGCGCGCGGTCGTGGACGCGACCTCCGCCGAGGCCGTCGTCGAGGCGGTGCAGGCGGCCGACACATCCCGCGAGCCCCTGCTGCTGCTCGGCGGCGGGTCGAACGTCGTCATCGCCGACGAGGGGTGGAAGGGCACCGTCGTGCGGGTCGCCAGCACCGGACGGGTCGTGGAGCACGGCGAGAACGGTGCCGTGGTACTCACGGTCGAGGCGGGCGAGGACTGGGACGGGGTCGTCGCGGCCTGCGTGGCCGATGGGCTCGGCGGGGTGGAGTGCCTCTCCGGCATCCCCGGCAGGACCGGCGCCACCCCCGTGCAGAACGTCGGTGCCTACGGTGTGGAGATCGCCGAACTGCTCCTCGACGTCGACCTCTACGACCGCGGCGCAGGGGTCGTCCGGGAGCGCGTGCCTGCGGAGGAGCTGGGCCTGGGGTACCGCACCAGCGCCCTCAAGGGCCGTGACGACGCCATCGTCCTGCGCGTCCGTCTCGCGCTCTCGACCGACGCCACGAGCGCGCCGATCCGGTACCCGGAACTCGCCAGGGCGCTCGAGGTCGAGCCCGGCTCGCGGGTTCCGGCGGCGGCGGCGCGGGAGGCCGTGCTCGAGCTGCGCCGCAGCAAGGGCATGGTGCTCGATGCGGGCGACCACGACACCTGGAGCGCCGGCTCGTTCTTCACCAACCCGGTGCTCCCGGAGGCCGAGGCGCCGGATGGCGCACCACGCTGGCCGGCCGGTCCCGGGCTGGTCAAGGTCCCGGCGGCCTGGCTGATCGAGCACGCCGGGTTCCGGAGGGGGCATCCCGGGCCCGGCGGGCGCGTCGCGCTGTCCGACAAGCATGTGCTCGCTCTCACCAACCGCGGCGACGGCACCACCGTCGACCTGCTCGCGCTGGCGAGCGACGTGCGGCGCGGCGTGCAGGAACGGTTCGGGATCGAACTGGTGCCGGAGCCGGTGCTGGTCGCCTGCCGGATCTGATCAATGCGTACGCTCCGCATTGCAGCGTTGCAGGGCAACCGGACGGGGGGTCCGGGCGTCTCTCTCCCTGCGGGAAGTGCGGTGAGGGGAAGTTCATGAAGAGGATCCTGCTGGTCCTGGCAGTGGTGCTGATCGGTTCGCTGGGTGTGGTCACCGCTGCCACCGCCGCTGGACGGCAGGCCATGGAGTCGGTCTCGAGCGCATCACAGCCGGAGCCGGAATCTCCGCAGGCCGCCGCTCCTGTGGCCAAGATCTCCTACTCACCTGCGGCCGGTTCGAACAGCACCAACCCGACGACCACGGCCACGGCCACGGTGCGGGACGGAAAGTTTGACGAGGTCACCCTCACCGGTCCGAAGGGGAAGACGATCAAGGGCTCGTTCAACGACGAGCACACGGAGTGGACCGCCGGGGCTCCCCTTGCCTACGGCACCACCTACACCTGGAGTGGCAGCGCCGTCGGCACCGACGGCAAGTCCGAGCCGGTGAACGGATCGTTCTCCACCCTGTCACCCGCGAAGACCGTGCGCGGCACGCTCAACATCGGTGACGGGCGCACCGTCGGCGTCGCGGCGCCGGTGCGCATCCAGTTCAACGGCCACGTCGCCGACCGGGCCGCGGTCGAACACGCCCTGTCGATCAGCACGTCGGTGCCCGTGGAGGGCTCGTGGGGCTGGCTGCCCGACGAGGGTGGCGGCTCACGGGTCGACTGGCGGCCCAAGGAGTACTGGCCGAGTGGCACCACGGTCACCGTCAAGGCCGATCTCTTCGGGGTGGGCTACGGGCAGGGCGCCTACGGCGCCGCCAACGTCACGTCCACCTTCGAGATCGGTCGCGAGCAGATCGTCAAGGCCGACGTCAACAGCCACCGGATGGTCGTCATCCGCGATGGGAACCAGATCGCTGACTTCCCGGCGAGCTACGGGCTCGGCAGCGACCCCAACCGCAACACGCGTTCGGGGATCCACGTGGTGAGCGAGAAGTTCACCGACAAGCGGATGGTCAGCGAGCAGTACAACTACGACACGGTCGAGCAGTGGGCGGT
>DASYES010000178.1:0-8036 GCA_036498885.1 Pseudonocardia sp. | reverse complement strand
CCCGAACCCCCGCCGGTGACGAACGCGATCCGCCCGGCGAGCGGCTTCGGCTTCGGCCTCCGGGCGAGCTTGGCCTCCTCGAGGGCCCAGTACTCGATGCGGAACTTCTCCGACTCCGGGATCGGCTCGTACGTGGAGAGCGCCTCGGCGCCGCGCATCACGTTGATCGCGTTGACGTAGAACTCCCCGGCCACGCGGGCGGTCTGCTTGTCGGCACCGAAGCTGAACATCCCGACGCCCGGCACGAGCACGATCGCCGGGTCGGCGCCGCGCATCGCCGGGCTGTCCGGCGTGGCGTGCCGCTCGTAGTAGGCGCGGTAGTCCTCGCGGTAGGCGGCGTGCAGCTCACGCAGCCGGGCGATCGCCTCCTGCAGCGGGGCGGTGGCCGGGAGGTCCAGCACGAGCGGGCGCACCTTCGTGCGCAGGAAGTGGTCCGGGCAGGAGGTGCCGAGCGCGGCCAGCGGCTCGAGCTTCTCGCGGGCGAGGAAGTCGAGCACCGCGTCGGTGTCGGTGAAGTGGCCGACCTGACGGCGGTCGGTGGACGCGAGTCCGCGCAGCACCGGTGCCAGTGCCGCGGCCCGCGCCCGGCGCTCGTCCGCCGGCAACGGCTCGTACCCGGGCCGGACGGCTCCGAAGGGCTCCGCCGACCCGCGCTCCTCGATGTAACGGGTGGCGGTGGCGATGATGTCGAGCGAGTTGGCTTCGCACTCCTCGCTCGTGGCACCCCAGGCGGTGATCCCGTGCCCGCCCAGGATCACGCCGACCGCCTGCGGGTTGGCCCGCTTGACGGCGGCGATGTCGAGGCCGAGCTGGAAGCCGGGGCGCCGCCACGGCACCCAGACGACCCGGTCGCCGAAGATCTCCTTGGTGAGCGCCTCGCCGTCGGTGGCGGTGGCGATCGCGATGCCGGCATCGGGGTGCAGGTGGTCGACGTGGTCGGCGTCGACGAGCCCGTGCATCGCCGTGTCGATCGACGGCGCCGCTCCGCCCTTGCCGTGCGCGCAGTAGTCGAACGCGGCGACCATCTCGTCCTCGCGCTCCACTCCCGGGTAGACGTCGACGAGCGCACGGAGCCGGTCGAGGCGCAGCACCGCGAGCCCCGGCTCGGTGAGCGTGCCGAGGTCGCCGCCCGAGCCCTTGACCCACATGAGGTCGACGGGCCGGCCCGTGACCGGGTCGTCGGCGCTTGCCTTGGCGGAGGTGTTGCCGCCCGCGTAGTTGGTGGTGCGGGGGTCGGCGCCGAGGCGGTTGCTCCGGCCGAGGAGCGCCTGGACTGCCGGGTGGGTCATCGTCTGCTTCTCCAGCGTTCGTGGGGTGGGCGGATGCGGGTTCAGGCGCCCCAGCCGGCCTGCTGCCCGCCGACCCGCTCGGACTCGATCTGCTGCTGGTAGCCCGAGCGGTGGTAGGCGGCGACGGGATCGGGGTCGAGGTCCATATCGGCGCGCAGCTCGCGCAGCAGCGGGCGCACGTCCGAGGAGTAGGCGTCCATCAGCACCGCGTTGGCGCCGAGCACGTCACCGGAGCGCTGCGCGGCCGCCAGCGCGTCGGTGTCCACGAGCAGCGCCTTGGCCGTGGCCTCCTGCACGTTCATCACCGACCGGATGATCGCCGGGATCTTGGCCTCGATGTTGTGGCACTGGTCGAGCATGAAGGCGATCCCCGCCACCGGGGACAGCGCGTCGGCCGAGACGATCTCGTGCATGATCCGGAACAGCTGGAACGGGTCGGCCGCGCCCACCATCAGGTCGTCGTCGGCGTAGAAGCGCGAGTTGAAGTCGAACGCGCCGAGCTTCCCGGCCCGCAGCAGGAACGCCACGATGAACTCGATGTTGGTGCCCGGGGCGTGGTGGCCGGTGTCGATGCACACCGTCGCCTTGTCGCCCAGCTCGATGCAGTGGGCGTAGGAGGTGCCCCAGTCCGGCACGTCGGTGGTGTAGAAGGCCGGCTCGAAGAGCTTGTACTCCAGCAGCATCCGCTGGTCGGCGCCGAGCCGCTCGTACACCTCGCGCAACGCCTCGGCGAGGCGGTCCTGCCGGGCGCGAATGCTGTCCTGACCGGGGTAGTTGGTGCCGTCGGAGAACCACAGCTTGAGGTCGCGGGAACCCGTGGCGTCCATGATGTCGACGCACTCCAGCAGGTGGTCGGTCGCCTTGCGGCGCACCTGCGGATCGGGGTTGGTGACGCTGCCGAGCTTGTAGTCGTCGTCCTGGAAGACGTTCGCGTTGATCGCCCCGATGCCCACACCCTGGTCCGCGGCGTATTTCGCCAGCCCGGCGTAGTCGTCGACGCGGTCCCACGGAATGTGCAGCGCCACCGTGGGCGCCACCCCCGTGAGGCGGTGCACCACCGCGGCGTCCGCGATCTTCTCCTGCGGCGTCCGCGGCACCCCGGCCTGCGCGAACACCTTGAACCGCGTGCCCGAGTTCGCGTAGGCCCACGAGGGGGTCTCGATGCGCTGCTCGCGCAGCGCCTGACGAACGACTCCCGGGTCAGCCATGCTGTTCTCCCCTCCCGCGGCGCATCCACGCCGTGGCCGTGCTCGATCCGGCGCCGCGCCGCGACGCCGGTTCCCGTTCCATACGCCGCTCGTGCGCACCCTGCTCTTGGTGATCGTTTCCGTCGATGCCCGGCACATCCGTCGGGTTCATGACGTCACGGCCGGTGCTTCGGCGACGATTCGTTGCAGCCGCGCGCGTACCGCGCCGGGCGCCGGCCGCAGGAGCGGCGGGACGAGCGCGGGCAGCGCCGACGCGGGGGCGTCGAGGTAGGGGGCGATGCGCCCCGCGACCACGGCGCTGTCGGCGGCGAGCCCGGCCTCGACGGCCACGCTGACGAGCTCGTCCCACAGCCGCTTGCTGTCGATCACGTCCCGGACCGTGCGCACCGGCCGGGCCTGCGGGGCGGCGTCCTCGACGTCCCAGTGGTGGCGGCCGTGGCCCACCTCCATCGGGGTCGCGCTACCCGGCAGGTGGACGGACGCCCGTGCGCCGACCGGAACCTCGACGTCGAGCAGGAAGCGCCCGCCGGAACGCCGCCAGGCGACCGCAGCCTCGCCGTACGGCGTCTCGTGGCGTGCCGCAGCGCTGATCAGCCCGCCGCCGGGGACCGGCCGCACAAGGATTCGCCGGTACCCCGGTTCGGCGGGCGCGAGCCCAGCGACGACCCGATGCAGCCAGTCGGCCACCGCGCCGAGCGCGTAGTGGTTGAAGGAGGTCATCTGGCCGGGGTTGATCGACCCGTCGGGGAGCATGCTGTCCCAGCGCTCCCAGATCGTCGTGGCGCCCATCGTCACGGGGTAGAGCCACGACGGGCAGCCGCGCTCGAGCAGGAGCCGGTACGCGAGGTCCGGCTCACCCGCGACGGTGAGGGCGTCGGTGATCAGCGGCGTGCCGACGAACCCGGTGGCGACCCGGAAGCCTGCTGCGCGCACCAGGTCGGCGAGCCTGCGCCCGGCGTAGGCACGCTGTTCCGCGGTCGGCAGCAGGTCCCAGACCAGGGCGAGGGCATAAGCCGTCGGAGCGTCGTTGTGCAGGCGCCCGGACGGGCTGACGAACTCCCGCGCGAACGCGTCGCGGGCCGTGGCGGCGAGGTCGGTGTAGCGGCTGCGCTCCTCGTCCCGGCCCAGCACCTCGGCGGCTCGCGCGACGAGCTCCGCGGATCGCACGAGGTGGGCGGTCGCGACCAGGTCCGGATCAGTGCGCGCGGCCGCGGGATCCTCGGGCGGCGCGGCGGGGTCGAGCCAGTCGCCGAACTGGAAGCCGCCTGCCCAGAGCCCGTCCTTGCCGGCGAGCCCCGCGATCCGGTCGGTCCAGGCCCGCATGCTCTCGAACTGCGTGGCGAGCACGCCGGCGTCGGCGAAGCGCTCGTAGAGCACCCACGGCACGACCGTGGCTGCGTCGCCCCACGCCGCCGCGGCCGGTCCCTCCGGACCGCGAATCGCGGCCGGCACCACGAACGGCACGGATCCGTCGGGTTGCTGCTCGGCCGCGAGGTCGGCGAGCCACGAGGTCAGGAACCCCGAGCAGTCCGCGAGGAAGGACGCCGTGGGGGCGAAGATCTGGATGTCGCCGGTCCACCCCATCCGCTCGTCGCGCTGCGGGCAGTCGGTCGGGACGTCGAGGAAGTTGCCGCGCATGCTCCGCACGACGTTGGCGTGCAGCGTCTCGACGTCCGGATCGGAGCACTGGAAGGAGCCGGTGGGCGCGAGGTCCGAGCTCAGCACCACGGCGGTGGCGGACTCGATCTGTCCCTCATCGACGCCGCTCAGCTCGGCGTAGCGGAAGCCGTGGAACGTGAGCGACGGTTCGAGTACGGCGGCCGTGCCACTGCCGCAGGCGAGCAGGTAGTCGTCGGTGGCCTCCGCCGACCGCAGCGGCCGCACCCCGAGCTCCCCGCGCTCGAGCACCTCGGCGTGCCGGACCGTCACCCGCTGCCCCGCGGCGCCGCCCCGCACCCGCAGCCGCACCCAGCCGACGACGTTCTCCCCGAAGTCGACGAGCAGCCGCCCCGACGGGGAGCGGAACAGCGCGACCGCGGGCACCTCGGCGACAGCGCGCACGGGCGGTCCGGACGGCGGGACGAGCCTGCCGAGGTCCTCGTCCAGCACGTCGACGGGCCCCGCCGGGCCGTTGGGGTCCCACCGCAGGTCGGTGGTCTGACCGTCGTAGAGGTCATCGGCGAGCACGCCGCTCGCCCGCGCACTCCACGTGGCGTCGGTGCCGAACGTGCGGACGGTGCCGTCGGCGTGGGTGACCTCGAGCTGCGCCAGCGCGGCGAGCCGCTCGCCGTAGAGGGCGCGCTGTCCGTCCCAGCCGAGCCGGCCGCGGTACCAGCCGTTGCCCAGCAGCACCTCGATCGTGTTGGGGCCCTCGCGCAGGAGGGCCGTGACGTCGTGCGTGCGGAAGCGCAGCCGGTGGGCGTAGGACGTCCATCCCGGGGCGAGCTCCTCGTCGGTGACGCGCTCGCCGTTGATCGACGTGATGTGCAGCCCGAGCGCGGTGACGTGCAGGCGTGCCCGGACCACCGCACCGTGCAGCTCCACGGCGCCGCGCACGATCGGCGCCGGCTGCCCGATCCCACCCACGGTGCGGGGTGAGACGAAGCGCGCGCTCCAGTCGGTGGCGTCGAGCAGCGTGGTCTCCAGTGCGGCGGGGTTGCTCCAGTCGCTCCAGCCGCTCCCGTCCCGGCCGGCCACGCGAACGCGGACCGACGCGCGAGCCCTCGACCGCAGCGGCGGGAACGGCCACGCCACGAGCACCTGCTCGGAGGTATCGACGCGCTCCGTGACGACATCACCGGCCTCGTCGGTCAGTTCCAGCTCCACTGCCGACTGCACGAAGCCCTCGGGGGCGGCGGGGATGCGCCACGAGAGCCGGGGGGAGGCGCTACCCAGGCCGAACCCGGAGGCGGCGTGCTCGAACCGGACGGGCTCGGGCCGGACGGTCGGGGACGGATAGGGCATGCGGCCTCCCTTGGTCGCAGGACATCCGGCGCCGGGCCGGCGAGGGCGCTCGCGGAGCTCGTCAGCTCCGCTGCACGCTGCAGCACGCGACAACTATGAAACGTTTCATACCGTCGCTCCAGCAAAGTAGCCCGCATCGGGTCGAACGTCAACAGTTGAATCACATCGACGCCCGATCGGTCAGCGATGTCCGCCTGGGGCGGCCTGGATCGTGCCCGACTGTGAGGCTTGACTGCGATCTATGCCATAGCTACCTTTCCCCACCTCGGTATTGAAACGAATCAATCGGAGGTCCAATGCCGGACCACGAGGCCTGCCGGTCACGCCGACTCACGGTCGTGCCATGACCGTCGCCGACGCTCCCCGACCCACCGGCCCGCCCCAGATGGGCGGCGCGCACCGCCGGGGCGCCTGACCGGCGCCACCCCACCCGTTCCGCATCAAGGAGGATGCCGTGCCTGCACCCGAGGCCGTCGGCGTCGAACCCGCCGGGGACGACGCAACGATCAGCAAGCAACAGTGGAAGTGGTCGGTCCTGGCTGCGATGGCGTCCTATCTGGACGCCGGGTCGATCGTAGCCCTCGGTGCGGGCCTCACCCTGTTCCAGAGCGAGCTGGGGCTGTCCAGCTTCGGCGTCGGCGCGCTCGCCGCGATCGGGCCGAACGCCATCGGGTGCGCCCTCGGCGCGTTCATCGGGGGCAGGCTCGGCGACAAGCTCGGCCGCAAGCGGATCTACAAGTGGGATCTCCTGATCTACGCGCTCGGCATCCTGCTGATCGCGCTCGCGGTGAACCCCGCCATGCTCTTCGCGGGCACGTTCATCGTCGGTGTCGCGGTCGGCGCGGATGTGCCGACGTCCCTGGCGCTGGTCGGCGAGTTCGCCCCCGCCAAGGGCCGGGGCAGGCTCATCGGTCTCACCCAGGTGGCGTGGAACCTCGGCCCGGTCATCGTGCTCGTGCTGGCACTGGTGCTGAGCCCGATCGGCCTGCTGGGCACGCGGATCGTCTTCCTGCACCTGTTCGTCGTCGCGATCGTCACCTGGGCGCTGCGGCGGGGCATGGTCGAGTCGGCCCGCTGGACGGCGGCCGCGACCCGCGCGCGATCCACCGCGAACCAGGTGCGCGAGCTGTTCCGTGGCCACAACCTGCGCGCTCTCGTCTGGACCGGCACGATCTACACGTTCTGGGGTCTCGCCGCCGGCACGTCGGGCATCTTCACCCCGTACGTGGTCGAGACGCTCGGCGCGGGCACCCAGGCCGCGGGCGTGGCGCTGTCGTGCGCCGGGTTCGTGATCGGGATCTTCGCCACGGTGTTCCTGTTCATGCGCCTCAACGACCGCAGCTACGCCACCCGGCGCGCGATGTGGGGCATCGGGGCGCTGTTGCAGATCGTGGCGTACGGGGTCTACCTCGTGCTGCCGTTCACCGTGCCGGTCGTGATCCTCAACATCGTGCTGTTCGGCATCGGGGCGGCACTGGCCGGTGAGCCGACGTACAAGGTGTTCAGCCAGGAGCTGTTCCCGACGATGCTGCGCGGCACCGCCCAGGGCTTCACGTTCGGCGTCGCCCGCACGCTGCTGGGGATCTGGAGCTTCTTCGTCCCGATCCTGGCGGCGGTGGAGATCGGCCCGGTCGCCCTGCTGCTCACCGCCTTCCTCGCGGTCAGCGGGGTCATCGGCTTCTTCTTCATGCCCGACACCGTCGGCAAGTCGCTCGAACAGATCGAGAGCGAACGGTCGGTCCACGCGTGATGGACGACGCCCTGACCGCCGGGGTCGGTGAGCTGCTGCACCGTTTCACCGACCCCGACCCGCGGTTCGGTCCGCTGCCCATCTGGTGGTGGAGCGGCGCGAGGATCACCCGGGAACGGCTGCGCTGGCAGATGGAGCAGCTCGTGGCCGGGGGCGTCCGCCAGGCCGTGGTGCTGTGCCTGGCGCCGACCGGACCGATGTTCGGATCGGTGGCCGATGACCCGCCCTTCCTCTCGCCGGAGTGGCTGGAGCTGTTCGACCAGGCCTGCGCGGATGCCGAGGAGCTCGGCTTCACGCTCTGGATGTACGACCAGATCGGCTTCTCCGGGGCGAACCTGCAGGGAAGGCTGATCGCGGACGAGCCGTCCTTCGCAGGGCAGGCCCTGTTCCGCACGGAGGGCTCGGGGTCGCGGGTCGTGCTCACCGCGCCCACCGGGCACACGCCGCTCTGCGCCTACGCCGTGCTCGGCTCCGGCGAGCGCGTGCCCGTCCCGATCGAGGACGGCACGGCCCGGTGGGCGGGCGAGGCCGCCGCCGTCACACTCGTGCACGCCGGCACCAGCGGCTTCGACTACTTCAGCGAGGCCGCTTGCGCTGCCCTGCTGGAGCAGGTGCACGGCACGCTCGAACGCGCGGTCGGCCGCTGGTTCGGCCGCAGCATCGGCGGGTTCTTCCAGGACGAGCTCCCGCCGATGCCGACGTGGGGCCGCGACTTCGCCACCACGTTCGCCAGGCGCTATGGCTACGACCTGCTGCCGCAGCTGTGGGCGTTGTGGGAGCAGGACGCCTCGGCGCAGGCCGCGCGTATCCGCCGCGATTACCACG
>DASYES010000177.1:0-5020 GCA_036498885.1 Pseudonocardia sp. | reverse complement strand
CTCACGCGGTCGGCCGCGTCGGCGTCGCCCCAGGTCCAGACGTCCCCGGACGGTCCGACGAGCTCCACCCGCACGGGGACGGACGGGGCGGCGAGGCCGTGGAGCGCGAAGCTGAAACCGGCAGTGCGCACGCCCAGATGGGCCACGTGCCGCAGCCGGTCGGTGGGCTCCCGACGGACGCCGAGCGCGTCGGCGATGTCCTGGCCGTGGGCCCAGGTCTCCAACAGCCGCGCCGTGACCGACGTTGCCGCGCTCATGTCCGGTCCGTACCAGGGCAGCCGGGCCGAGGGGTCGAGCGTCCGGAACGTGTCGATGAACTCCTGCCGGGCCTGCAAGAACCAGGACCGCACCTCGGCGGCGCCCATGTGGGCGTGCTCGGCCGCCACCCGGTCGGGCTGGTCGGTGCCGGCCTCCGCCTCCGCGACGCGCCGGAACCCGGCGGGATCCACCGCGGCCTGCCGGGCCGCCTCGTCGAAGAAGGCGAGGTGGGTGAGCTGGTCGCGGATGTCCCAGCCCAGGGACGGGGTGGGAGTGCTGATCGAGTCGTCGTCGAGCCGGGCCACCAGCGCGCCCACCGCATCGGTCTCGGCCTGCAGGTCATCCAGCAGCGCCGCCATCGACACGGCCATCGTCAACGTTCCTCCACCTTCTCGACGATAACCGCGCGCGATACGTCCGCGCCTACGGTCTGCCCCACACCCACGAACACCTCGGCGACGACTCCCTCGGCCTGGGACTTCGCCGGATGCGCCATCTTCATCGCCTCGGCCGCACCTGCCGACGGGCCACGCGGCGGACGCCGTGAGTTCACCCGGAATCGCTTGCCCGCGCTCGCCACGCCGACCGAGGATTTCCGGTCGTGACCCCCGAGCACACCCTGATCCAACTCACCGACCTCCATCTCGTCGCCGAGCCCGGGGAGCTGCGCCACGGCGTCGACACCGCCGACGCACTGGCACGCGCGCTCACCACGGTGGAGGAGTCAGGGGTGCGGCCCGCCGCTCTGCTGTTCACCGGCGATCTGGCCGACGCGGGCGAGCCCGGTGCGTACGAGCGGCTCCGCGAGATCGTCGAACCGGTCGCCAGGCGCCTCGGCGCTCCCGCGCTCTTCGCCATGGGGAACCACGACGACCGCGCCGCACTGCGCCGGCACCTCCTCGGCGTGCGCCTGCGCGGCGAGCCGGCCGACACCGCCCCGCTCGACCACATCACGTGGGTCGGCGGCCTGCGAATCGTCGTGCTCGACAGCACTGTGCCCGGACACGTCCACGGCGAGCTCTCCCCGGCCCAGCTCGCGTGGCTGGAGGCCGAGCTGGCCGAGCCGGCGCCGGCGGGCACGGTCCTCGCATTGCACCATCCGCCGCTGCCGACGTCCTCCCGGCTGTCCGCGTCCATCCAACTGCAGGACCGGGCGACCTTCGCCGCGATTCTCGCCGGAACCGACGTGCGCGTCGTGCTCGCCGGACACACCCACGTGGTGAGCGCCGGTGCGGTGGCCGGGATCCCGGTCTGGATCGGTGGAGCCACCTCCTACATCAGCGATGCCCTCGTCCCGGCGGGCGGGGAGCGCACGCTCAACGCTCCGTCGGTGAGCCGGATCGACCTCTTCGCCGACGCAGTGGTGACCGCGGCCGTGCCCGTGGGCGCGGAGCAGGGGACCGCTCTGTCCGCAGGGCAGGTGACGCAGCGGATCGCCGAGTTCGGCGTGGCCTGACCCGGACGTGCGCTCAGCCCGCCGGACGGCTGTACACCCCGTACCACTGAGCGACGGCGAGCTCGCGGGCGATCGCTGTGTCGCGGGCAGGGTCACCGGCGGCGACGTGGCGGGAGATGACCGCCGCGCCGCCGACGG
Source organism: Pseudonocardia sp. (assembly GCA_036498885.1). GTDB lineage: Bacteria > Actinomycetota > Actinomycetes > Mycobacteriales > Pseudonocardiaceae > Pseudonocardia. The sequence continues at coordinate 3,168 of DASYES010000177.1, read as the reverse complement.
CCAGCGTCCAACCCGCGAGGGCCGGGTCGATGCCAGGGGCGAGGCGCCCTGCCTGCTGCTCCTCCGTCAGGCGCGTGACGGCGCGCTCGGCGAACCGGCTGATCTCCTCGGTCCAGTACTCGCGGACCTCCGGGTCGTAGCCCGCCGTCTCGGTGATCGCCGCCAGTACCGCCCCGTGGTCGCGGTAGTAGCGGATCATGCGCTCGTACAGCGTCGTGAGCCCGTCGGGTCCGCCGCCGGGACCGGTCGGACGCCAGCCCTCGCCGAGGCCGGAAAGCTCGTCCTTCAAGGAACCGGCGAGCCGGACCAGCAGCTCGGTCTTGTCCCGGAAGTGCTGGTAGAACGTCGAGCGGGCGATCCCCGCCTCGGCGGCGATGCGCTGAACCCCCAGCTCGGTGAACGGCACGCCCTCCACGAGCAATCGCTCGGCCGCGGCCAGCACCTGGGCGACCACCGCCACCCGGCGGTCGCGACCCCGGGGCCGGGGGCGGGTGATCGAGGGCATCGCCGGATCCTAGGCGCCCGGCCCCTGTGCCACCGTGCACACCACGATGCCGCCGTGCACACGTCAGGACGTGTGCACGGCGGCCATCAGGTAGGTGCGGTCAGCAGAGCTTCGTCAGACGGTCTCCTCCGCGCGCAGCACCGACCGGACCACGGGCCAGGGGTCACCCGGCTGCAGAAGGACGAGGTCGGCGCGCAGGCCTGCGGCGAGCCGGCCGCGGTCGGTGAGCCCCGCTGCCTCGGCCGCACCGGCCGTGATCAGCGCGATCGCCGCAGGCAGGGACGTCACACCGCGCGCGGCGAGCAGGAACGCGGCGGCAGTGAGCCCGGACGGGAGGTAGTCCGACGCCAGCGCGGTCAGCAGCCCGCGGGCCGCGAGGTCGCTGCCGGAGACGTTGCCGGCGTGCGACCCGCCACGAAGAACGTTGGGCGCTCCGGCGATCACCGGCAGCCCCCGCTCGCGTGCCGCCTCGGCCGCCTCAAGGGTGGTCGGGAACTCGGCGACCGACCCGCCCCTGGCCACCAGCTCGTCGATCTCCACCGCGCTCGCGGGGTCGTGGCCGAGCAGCCGGATCGCCCCGGACCGCGCCAGCCCGCCCAGCCACTCGAGGGCCTCCTCGCGAACCGTCAGCCGGCCCTCGCGCTCGACGATCAGCTGGTCGACGTGGTCCTTGGCCTCGCCGTCGCTCAGTCCCCGGGTGCCTGCCACGTACCGCTCGTAGTGGCGCCGGTCGGCGTACTGACCCTGCCCCGGGGTGTGGTCCTCATGGGACACCAGCGGGGGTAGGTCGCCAGGATCCGTCGTGTCGAACCGCTCCCGCAGCGCCGCCATGCCCTCCGGGGAGCGGACGTCCAGGCGGTGCAGCAACCGATGATCGACGGGCGCGGGTCCACGCGCCGCAACACTGGCGCACAGCTCGCTGGTTCTGGCGATCGAACGCAACGTGGCGGGGGAGGTGCCCTCCTCGAACGACGCCCCGTGGAAGACCGTGGTGACGCCCGCGGCGCGCAACTTGCCCTCGAAGGACAGGATGGCGAACTCCCACGGCAGGCGTGCCGTCGGGCGGGGCAGAATCTCCCGCTCCAAGCCATCGGAGTGCACGTCCACCACACCCGGCACGCACAGCAGACCGGCACCGTCCACATCGGCCTCCGAGCCGGCGGGCTGCGGCGCGACCTCGGCGATCCGCCCGTCGCGGACGGCGATCCACGCGTCGTCGACGACCCGGTCGGGCAGCACCGCGCGGACGTGGCCCAGCACGTAGTCGACCGGCGGCACCCCGAGCCTCCAGCGCACCGCCGCGCCGCTCGCCACCTCGGTCAGCACCGACCTCCGTACCGATGACTCGCTCGCAAGCTCACCCTGCACCGATGATTCGCTCGCAAGCTCGCTCATGCCGCGCTCCCCAGCAGCTCAGTCGGAGCGCCGTGACGCTGCACCCGGCCCGACCCCAGTTCGACGACGCGGTCGGCCAGCCTGAGCATCGCGTCGGCGTCGTGGAAGACCGCGAGCACCGCCACGCCGTGTGCCGTCAGGGACGCGACGAGATCGAGCGCGCGTTCCCGGTTCGCCGGGTCCAGGGCCGACACCGGCTCGTCCAGCAGCAGCAGCCGCGGCGGCCGCACGGTGCCGGCTGCCAGGTTGATCCGCTGGCGCTCACCACCGGACAGCACCCCGCAGTCGACGTCCCACAGCGCCTCCTCGATCCCGAGGGCGCGCAGCGCAACGGCCGCCGCATCGAGCGCCTCCGCACGGTCGAGTCCTCGCCTGCGTGCGGCAGCCGCCACGACCTGCAGCGGGCCGGTCCGCGGGGGCGCGGTCAGGAACTGGGCGACGTAGCCGAGCTCGCGGCCGCGGAGCCGGGCCATGGCGCGGTCCGGGAGTGTCGTCAGCTCGATGTCGCCGAGGCGCACGCTCCCGGCGTCGGGGAGGTAGCTGCGATACACGCACCGCAGCACGCTCGACTTCCCGGCACCGCTCGGACCGGCCAGCGCCACGTGCTCTCCCGCGGCCACGTCCAGGTCCACGCCGTCGAGGGAGACGACGGTGCGCCCGTCGACGGTGTGCAGGGTGAAGGTCTTGCACAGTCCCCGGACACGCAGGACCGGGTCCTGCGCCGGGCCGTCCGTACTCACGGCGGTCACCTCCGTGCCGCGGCAACGAGCCGCTGGGTGTAGGGGTGGTGGGGGTCGGAGAAGAGCTGGTCGGTGAGTCCGTGCTCGACCACCCGGCCGAGCTGCATCACCACCGCCCGGTCGGTGAGCGCCTCGATCACCGCGAAGTCGTGGCTCACCACCACCGCGGCGACGTCCCGCTCGGCGAGCAGGCCGCGCAGCAGGTCCAGCACGCCCGCGGCGACGGAGGCGTCGAGCCCGGTTGTCGGCTCGTCGAGCAGCAGCACGGACGGGTCGGTGGCGAGCGCCTTCGCGATCTGGACGCGCTGGCGCATGCCGCCGGAGAACGTGCGCACCGGGTCGTCCATGCGGGAGAGCGGAACCTCCACGCGGTCCAGCAGCTCCGCGGCGCGCCTGCGGATCGCGTGGTAACTGCGCCATCCCGCGGCCGTCAGGCGCTCGGCGATGTTGCCGCCCGCCGAGACGCTGAGCGCGAGCCCCGCCGACGGGTCCTGCTGCACGTAGCCGAGCACGTCGATGCGCAGCCTG
>DASYES010000176.1:0-2652 GCA_036498885.1 Pseudonocardia sp. | reverse complement strand
GTGACGAGCCCGGCCACTGCGGCGAGCGCCCGCGCCGCGCCCGGCGCGCGCCCGAGCACCGGGGTGAACCGCGAGCCGACGTGCAGGGCCTGGCTTGCCGAGCCGAACCAGCCGAGGTAGACGTCCACCGTCTGCAGCTCGGGCGCGAGCCGCGGCAAGGCGAACTGCTCGCTGCCGCCGATCGTCACCCCCGGACGCGGCCTGCCGGCCACGTCGAACGTGCGGAGCCGGGCACCGGCAGGCTCGGTGCGCAGCTCGCCGTCGCGCCAGGCATGGTTGTTCTCGAGCGCCATACCCATCACCGAGCGGAGCGTGCCCCGCGAGAACGCCTGACCGCGTCCGCCGCCGAGGATGAAGTAGGCGACGTCGACGCGCGTAGCGGCTCCGCCCGCCGCCTGCAGCGCCAGGGCGCCCGCCAGCACGCCTGGCACGTAGTCGACACCGAACGCCGTGATCAGCGCCGCTCCCGAGCGCTCCGCCTCGGGGCCGTACCGCTCGAACACCTCGCGGACGAACGGGGGCTCGCCGGTGGAGTCGAGGTAGATCGCGCCCGCGCCGACGGCGGCTGCCACGGCCGCCCGGCCGAGCTGGAGGAACGGTCCGACCGTGCTCACCAGCACGTCGCCCCGGCCGACTAGCGCGGCCACCGAGCTCTCCTCGGTGACGTCCGCGCGTGCCGTCTCCAGGCTGCCGAGCTGCTCGGCGAGGGCTGCCAGCCGCGCTGGGTCGCGTCCGGCGAGCACCGGCCGCAACCCCCGCTGCACCATCTTCTGAGCCGTGCGCCGTCCGGTGTAGCCGGTGGCGCCGAACAGGACGATCCTCGCGGTCACGCCCGGACCCTAGTGCCGCGGAAACGACACTGGTGTCGCGGCCGATGCGGATCTGCCTCCGGTGTCGAGATCATTCCTCCGCGTCGAGCGGGTCGGTCACGATCCGTTCGGCGAGCCCGCTGCGCAAATCCCCGGTGTCCACGCCGTGATCGCCGGTACCGTGCTCCGCGTGCCCCGATATGTCGCACTCCTGCGCGGGATCAACCTGGGCAAGGCCAAGCGGGTGGCGATGGCCGACCTGCGCGATCTCTTCGGCGCCGTGGGGTACACGGACGTTCGCACGCACCTCAACAGCGGAAACGCGCTGTTCACCGGCGACGACGCCGATCCGTCCGAGCACGCGGAGCGGATCGAGGCGGCCATCAGAGAGCGGCTCGGGCTCGACGTGCGGTGCGTCGTGCTCACCGCCGAGGACCTTCGCGCGATCGTCGACGGCAACCCGCTTGCCGAGGTGGTGACGAACGGGTCGCGGATGATGGTGCACGTCCTGGAGCCCACGCCCGGCCCGGCGCTGCTCGCCGAGCACGACCCGATAGCGCTCGACGCCGAGAACGCGCGGCTCGGCGAACGCGTGATCTACCAGTGGTGCCCCGACGGCCTGATGGCTGCACCGCCGGTCGGCTTCCCGGAAAAGCGCTTCGGCATCACGACGACCGCTCGCAACTGGAACACGATGACGAGGCTCGTCGAGCTTCTCTGACGCCCTGCATCAGGGGCCGCTTGCAGCGGTTGCGAGGTAACCGGCCGACTACCGATGGCTCAGGACACCGGTTGCCGTTGACGCTGTGCCGGTCGCGTCGCCGCCCTCGCCCGTGCCGTGTGCGGGGGGCTCCGGGGCGAGCAGGGCCGCGCTCTGGTACCCGCCTCGACTCGCGCCGATCACCACGTCGTGGGACGGGACGTCCGGACCCATGTGGCGTACCGCGACGCTTGCCGCCGCGCCGTCGATGAGGTACGGGCCGAGCACGAACGGCACCTGCGCGGTGACCCGCCGCCCGGAGTCTCGATCGTGGAACGGCATCGTCATGCGGTCGGATACGACGCGCTGTTGCAGGACAACTGGCGACTCGCGGGCAGCATCGATGACAGCCGACGCCCAGTCCTGCTCCGACATCTGGCATCCGAAAAATACGTCGGTGCCGGACCTGCCGACGGCCGGCTTTGCGACCAGCCGGTGACGCTCGTCCATCGCGGTGCTCAGCGATCTCCGCTGAGCGGCCGGATCACCGTCCAAGCCCAGGCATGTGGTCCAGGGAACGTGGGCACGCACCAACGCGCGGTCGGCTGCGGCGAGCAAACCCGCTGCACAATCCTCGTGAAGCCAGGACAGGATCGCCTTCGAGGAGATCAGCGCCGACTCGGTGCGCGGGAAGAACTCGACCGTTCGGGCACGGTCGGCGCCACGCAGCGCCGCGAGTCCGCCGCCGTCGTCCACGATGCGGTCACTGCCCCACCGGAGCAGCACGACGTCGACCGGCTCATCGACCGCGAACAGTCGACCGGCGGCGTCGAGGTGCAGGTCGGCGAGGTCGGCCTGCACCACCTCAAGACCTACCCGGCGGGCATCGGCCAGAATGACTCGCGTCACCGTCTCGTTGTGCTGGACCGTGCCGGTCCTTCTGTTGATCGCCCGATACGTGGGCATGAGCAGCCGGCCTGGGTGGCCATTCCGGGTTCCCGCTCGAAGCGTCCGGGCCAGCGCGGCGGAACGCGCGGTCACCGTGGAGAGCGGCGGGTACAGACCGCTCTGCGGGCACAGTTGGGCGTAGGCCTCCGCGAGTTCGGGCGTCGTTCTGCCGCCGCCGAGTCGGGTGCTGTTGTT
>DASYES010000175.1:0-3057 GCA_036498885.1 Pseudonocardia sp. | reverse complement strand
GGCAGCCGCCGCCTCTCAGCGACGGCTGCGCTCGGCCCGGTAGCAGGCGCTCAGGCCGACTCCTCCAGCCGCTCGTACTCCCGCTCGCCGACGGCGAGTGGGTCGACAGGCTCCTCCGCCCCGGCCGAGTAGTGGGCCGTGCGGGCGTCGGCGAGCAGATCGGCCCACGACCGCACCCCGGGGCGGGCGCGGAGCAGGGCGCGCCTCTCGCGCTCGGTCATTCCGCCCCACACGCCGAACTCGATGCGCTGGTCGAGGGCATGCGCCAGGCACTCGGTGCGGACCGGGCAGGTACGGCAGAACTGCCGCGCCTCCCGCTGCCGGGCCCCGGTCACGAACAACCCTTCGGCGTCGACCGTGCGGCACCGCGCTGCCACCCGCCAGTTCCAGCGACCCGCCATGGCTCCTGATCCCCCTTCTGGAGTCGTGATCGTCACGACCGGCACAGACGGATTCTGGAAGCCTCTGGTTCCGCGGGTAACCGAGCAAAACTACTCAAATCAGATGAAGGGTGACCTGACGGTAGGACCACACTCTCCCGCGTACCCTCAATGCCCGTGAGCCCCCGGCATCCGCTCCTGCGGCCCGCAGCCATGTTGCTCGGACTCTGCGTCCTCGCGGGGCTGGTCGTGGCGGGTATGGCGTTCCCCGTCGCCGCCGGGATCGGGATGACGTCGAGCGACGTGGGAGACAGCGTCAACACGGTCTCCACCGATCTCGTGGACCAGCCCCTGCCGCAGACCACCACGGTCACCGACTCGGCGGGTGTCCCCATCGCCCGGTTCTTCGAGCAGAACCAGAACCGGCATGCCGTCAAGGCCGAGGAGATCTCGCCCGCCATGAAGGCGGCGATCGTCGCGATCGAGGATCGGCGCTTCTACCAGCACCAGGGCGTGGACTGGCAGGGCACGATGCGCGCCCTCATCGCGAACTCCGCGTCCGGCGACGTCGTGCAGGGCGCGTCCACGCTCACGCAGCAGTACGTGAAGAACTACATGCTCTACGTCGAGGCCGAGACCGAGACCGAGCGGCTCAAGGCCACGGAGCAGACCCCGGCCCGCAAGCTCAAGGAAGCGCAGATCGCGCTGCAGATGGAGCGGGCGCTGAGCAAGGAGGAGATCCTCACCCGTTACCTGAACATCGTCTCGTTCGGTAACGGAGCCTCGGGGGTCGCCTCCGCCGCGCGCACGTACTTCGACACCACTCCCGACAAGCTCACCGTGCCGCAGGCGGCGCTGCTCGCGGGCATGGTGAACAGCACCACCGCGTTCGACCCGGTCAGCAAGCCCGCGGCGGCGCTCGAGCGGCGCAACATCGTCATCCAGCAGATGCGCGACCAGCAGATGATCGACCAGACGCAGATGCAGGCAGCGCTCGCCGCGCCGCTCGGCGTGGTCACTCCGTTGATCAGCCAGCCCAACGGCTGCATCGGGGCCGGTGACGCCGGCTTCTTCTGCAAGTACGTGGCCGAGTACCTCACCGAGGCAGGCTTCTCCCAGGAGCAGCTCAACCGCGGCGGCTACACGATCAAGAGCACCCTCGACCGCAACGTGCTGGAGAAGGTGAAGGCGTCCCTCGTCGCGGAGGTGCCGCCACAGCAGGCCAACGTCGCCAACGTCATGTCGGTGGTGCAGCCGGGGCAGGACAAGCACCGCGTGCTCGGCATGGCGTCGAGCCGCACGTTCGGGCTGGACGCCGAGGCGGAGGAGACGAGCTACGGGCTGCCCTACGAGCCGGTCAACCTCGGTGCCGGGTCGACCTACAAGATCTTCACCGCTTCCACGGCCCTGGAGAAGGGGCTGGGTATCAACTACCAGCTCGCCGTGCCGCCGAGTGGGTACGCGTCGCCGATCTACGTCGACGGCAACGGGCGTCCGCTCCCCGTGCAGAACGCGAGCAGCGGGCTCCCGGAGCGGCTGTCGCTCACCGACGCGCTCGCGCTCTCCCCCAACACGGCGTTCATCAAGCTGGAGGAGTTCACCGGGGTGCCCGACGTCGTCGACATGGCGGTGCGGCTGGGCATGCGCTCGCTGGCCACCACGCCGTTCGTCGACCCGTCCACCGGACGCCCCACCGACCGCTCGATCGCCGAGGTCACCAAGGCCCAGAAGCAGGCGTCGTTCACGCTCGGGGTGAGCCCGACGAGCGTGCTGGAGCTGTCCAACGTGGGCGCCACCCTCGCCAGCGGCGGCATGTGGTGCCCGCCCAGCCCGATCGAGTCCATCACCGACCAGGCCGGCAACCCCGTGGCCCTCACCGAGGCCCCCTGCCAGCAGGTCGTCGACCCGGGCCTGGCCAACGCGATGATGACCGCGCTGAGCCACGACGACGTCAACGGCACGTCGGCGGGAGCCGCGCGTCAGGTCGGGTGGAACCGCCCGATGGCGGGCAAGACCGGCACCACACAGCAGCACAAGTCGGCGGCGTTCGTCGGCGTCGTCCCGCAGATGTCCGGCGCGGTCATCACGTTCGACAACTCCAACTCGCCCCGGCCGCTCTGCGACGGCGCAGGTTCGCCGTTCGCCTGCCGCAGCGGCAACATCTTCGGCGGCAAGACCCCGGCCGAGACGTGGTTCGGTGCGATGTCGCCCCTGCTCCAGGGCCAGCCGGTGGTCCCACTGCCACCCGTGGAGCAGCGGTACCTGGAGGGTGGAGCGGAGTCCCGCGTCCCCGACGTCGTGGGCCGCAGCCAGAACGACGCTCGCGGCGCGCTGGAACGGGCAGGCTGGACCGTCTCGACGCGCACGGTCGACAACGCGGCGGCGCGCGGCACGGTGGTCGGGCAGAGCCCGCGCGGCACCGCCCTTCCCGGCGAGACCATCGTGCTGAGCGTCAGCAGTGGAACGGTGCCGCCACCGCCCGCCGCTCCGGGCGGTCCGCCACAGGCGGGGCAGCCTCCGGGCGGCGATCAGCCGCCTGCCGACAACGGGGGCGACGGCGGCGGTGGCGGTGGCGGTGGCGGTGGCGACGACGGTGGCGGCGACGGCGGCTGATCGCGTGGCGTGCCGGCCCGACCGTGTGGTGGCCGGTCATCGGCGTGCCGGACGCGAGGTCATT
>DASYES010000174.1:0-3930 GCA_036498885.1 Pseudonocardia sp. | reverse complement strand
CGGACCCCGAGGGACCCGGGATCCTCCACGGCGATCTTCGTGATCCCGCGCCGGCGCAGCACTTGCGCGATCAGGCCGAGCGCCTGGGTGACCCCGGCGACCACGACCACCTCGGCCGGATCGACCCGGATCCCGCGGTTGCGCGCGAGCCAGCGGGCCACGGCGAGACGCAGTACCCCACTCCCCCGCGGATCGCCGTACCCGAAGTTCGACGCCGACAGCTCGCCGAGCACGGACCGTTCTGCCCGCACCCACACCGCACGGGGAAAGGCGGCCAGATCGGGGACGCCGGGCGTCAGGTCGATCCGGGCAGGCACCGCGCGCAGCGCATCGAAAATGTCCGCCCCGGGCGGACCAGTGAACAGCGCGGCAGGCGGGGCGGCGGGCTCCTCCCACAGGTCGCCGGTCGGGCCCACCACTGGTGCCGCGACGACGACGGTTCCTGCGCGACCACGCCCGGCGACGTGTCCGTCCTCGGTGAGCCGCTGATAGGCCTCGGTGACCACGCCGCGCGAGACGTGAAGCTCGCTCGCGAGCACCCGGGTGGCAGGCAGCCTGCTTCCCAGCGGCACCCGCCCGTCGGCGATGGCTTCCCTCAGCCGGCCGGCCAGCCAATCGGCCAGACCCCCTGCCGGGGCGTTGCCGACGTCGAGCTGGAGGAAGTCTGATCCCCGACTTATGGTCCGGTTGTCCGACTCGTATTCGGTCCTGCTCACAGGGCCATAGTGGCATCAGGGTGACGGACATGGACACAACCACGCCGACAACCGGATATGTACACGGGTACTCGGCGCACGAGGCCCGCCGGTTGGGCGGCCAGGCCGACACGCTTGCCGAACTGCTGCACTCCGACACCTTCTTCCCACCTGGCAGCCGCGAGCGCGCCAGCATGGGACCGCGGGATCGGCGACCTGCGCCGCACGGCCGAGCCCGACGGAACGTTCCACTACACATTCTTCATGGCACGCGCGGTGAACCCGCCCCACGCGCCTGCGGGACCGGCTCGCGGAGACGGAACGGAGGCGGAGCCGACACAGCGCATCGATATAGCTCCGGTACCGGAATGGAGCCGTCTCAGGTCGCCGACGGCGCCGATCCGCCGGCGGCCGAGGCGGTGGGTTTTCTCGACCGACGATTATGATTCCGCTGCGCCCGGAAAAGATTGTGGTCACTCCGGCCGGGTCGTGACCGGGAGCGCCCGGAAAGCGTTCATCAGCAGGCCCGGCTCGGCCACGATCTCGTGTGGTGACACGGCGAGGCGCAGGCCGGGGAAGCGGGCGAGCAGGCTGGTGAATGCCGTCTGGGCCTCCAACCGGGCCAGCGGCGCCCCGAGGCAGAGGTGAATGCCGTGACCGAACGCGACGTGCTGGTTGGGCGAGCGGGTCAGGTCGAGAGACTCCGCGTCGGGCCGGGTGGTGGTGTCGCGGTTGGCGGCCAGCAAACCCACCAGCACGGTGTCGCCTTTCTCGATCGTGACACCGCCGAACTCGAAGGTCTCCACAGCGACTCGCAGCGTGCTGGTCTGCACCGGCCCGTCGATACGAAGCAACTCCTCCACCGCGCGGGGCACACGTTCCGGTTCGGCGCCCAGCACCGCCCACGCCCCCGGCCTGCGCAGCAGCGTGTACACACCGTTGGCGATGAGGTTGACCGTGGTCTCGTGCCCGGCCACCAGCAGCAGGTACATCATCGAGGTGAGCTCGTCCTCGCTGAGCCGGTCGCTGCCGTCACGCGCCCCGACCAGCGCCGATGCCAGATCGTCGGCGGGCTCCCGGCGCTTGAGCGCGATCAGTGCGCGCAGGTACTCGACGAACGCCGTGGCTGCCTCGACGTACGCCTCGAACCCGATCACGGAGGCGTTGACGTCGGCGAATGACCACTCCCGGAAGCTCTCACGACCACTCTCCGGCACGCCGAGCAGCTCGCAGATCACCGCGACCGGCAGCGGATAGGCGAACTCCGCGATGAGATCGAACGAGGAGTCGGCCGCGCGTGCCACGAGCGGATCCAGTAGCTCGTCGGTGAGCTGCTGGATCCGCGGCGCCAACCGTTCCACCCGCCGCCGGGTGAACGCGGCGGCCACCAGCCGCCGCAACCGGGTGTGCTCGGACAGATCGACGTTGAGCATGTTGCTGTTGATGGCAGAGCGGAGGGCCGGATCCAGCTCGGCAGCGAAGGGCGGTTCCGTCTTGGCCAGCCGCGGATCGATGAGCGCGGCGCGTGCCTGCTCGTAGCGGACCACCAGCCACGCCCACTCACCATGGGGCAGCACGACCCGGTGCACCGGCCCGGACCTGCTCAGCTCCCCGTACAGCCGATGACGCTCCGCGAGATCGGTGGTGAGGAAAAAGGGAGCGGGTGGGACGGAACCGGACAATCGAAGCCTCCACCGATAATTCCTCGCGAGGATCCACGCCGAGCAGGTGACTTTCCGTCAGCATCTCAGGGCGCCGGGACCCGACCTCGCGGGGATGCCGCGAATTCGTCGAAGAATCGATCGTGTACGACTCGAGCCGAGAAACCGGCACGAACCGGCGATCGGGGCATCGTGCTCTCGTGATCACGAGACAGTGCGACGCGGCGCGGTGAGCGGGTCGCTCCACATCGCGTAGCGCGGTGCTGCCGTTCGACCCTGCGATGGAAGGCTGAGCGGGTGTCCGACGCGATTCCCGACCCGTACCTGGCGGCCGGTGCCCGCACGAGTCCCGAGATGCGGCGTGAGGCGGTGCGACGGTGGGTGGCCGAGTCGGGCTTCGTCCGCGTGGATGTGCTCGCGAGCGAGTTCGGCGTGAGCATCATGACCGTCCACCGCGATCTCGACGAGCTCGAGGAGCGCGGCTTCCTGCGCAAGGTGCGCGGCGGTGCCACGAGCGCCCCGACCGCCACCTTCCACGGCGACCTGCCGCACCGCATGCAGGCCGAGCAGGCCGAGAAGCAGGCACTGGCCGCCGCGGCGCTGGCCGACGAGATCTTCGCGGGGCAGGTCGTGGCGCTCGACGACAGCACCACCGCACTCGCACTGGCCCGGCTCCTGCCGGAGAAGGCGCCGCTCACGGTGGTCACCCATTTCCTGCCGGTCGTCCGTACGCTCGCGGGCCGGGCAGGTGTCGAGGTGATCGGGCTGGGCGGTCGCTACGACCCCGCCTACGACTCGTTCCTGGGCCAGGCCACAGCCGCGGCGGCCGCCGACCTGCGCACCGACCTCCTCGTCATGTCCACCACCGCGGTCACCGACGGCGTCTGCTACATCCAGTCGCAGGACACCGTGATCACCCGCAGGGCGCTCATCGCGAGCGCAGCCCGCACCGTTGCGCTCGTCGACCACACGAAGTTCGCGAAGCGTGCCCTGCACCGGCTCGTCGAGCTCTCCACGCTCGACCGCGTGCTCGTCGACAGCGCGACGTCCCCCGCCGTGGTGTCGGGCCTGCGCGCCCGCGGGGCACGGATCGACATCGTCGCGCTCCCTTAACGGAACGACCTCCACCTGCTGTCGATGCCGTAAGACTACGGGGCTGGAGTGGGCAACCGGGGCGGTGCACGCACGGACCGCCGCCATCGCCGTACGGGCCAGTGCCTTCCGGCACCACGCCGAACGCTGATCAGCGTGATGCCAGGACGGCCAGTTTGAGGTTGTCCTGGCACCACTGGCGGAAACCGGTGGCGGTGGCAGAGCCCGGGTTGCTGGGTTCGGCGTCGTAGATCCCGTTGTTCTGCGCCTCGACCATGTCCGCCATGTCCTGCGCCAGTGCCGGGCTCGCGCCGCGCCGCAACAGCCCGGCCTGGAAGTCCGCGAGCGGGACCTCGCGATAGCGGACGGTGCGGCCCAGGGTGTCGGCGATGACCTCGGCCATGGCGTCGGGGGTCAGATTGTCGGGGCCGGCCAAGGGAACGCGGACCTGCCCGCTCCAGGAAGTGTCGAGGAGGAGCGCT